>JBDNDT010000025.1:0-12617 GCA_046718985.1 Cytophagales bacterium | reverse complement strand
TGGTCTTCTGTCCAAGAAACTTTCACTGTCATTGAAATCAATCTTGAAACGACATCATAAGATTTTGGCAAATGAAGGTTAGCGTAATCTTGTGGTTTTTCCAAGACATGAACCGGCAATTTTGACACACTTTTTAAATGCTGAATATGATCCCAGTTTTTAATAAAATGATACATATTGTCATACCAATAAGCACAGCCGTCAACACCATGTTTGGCTAGTGTAGCAAATAATTGGCGGGTTTTCTCTTCAGTAGGAGTGAAAAAGCAAATAAATGTGCAAGAATCCCCACTTTCATCAGGAATATGCCTAAATGAAATTTCCTTGAATTTTGAAAGAACAGATTTCAGTTTAGCATGATTAGATTTCTGAATTTCCAAGATTTTGGGGAGTTTTTTCATTTGAGCCAAACCCACAGCAGCATTCATTTCGCCAATTCTGAAATTAACCCCTATATTAGGGTGCTGTTCCATTCCCCTCATGTTTCCAATATGATCATGCCCATGGTCTGAGAAGGTGTCAACATTTTTATAGATTTGTTCGTCATTGGTCACGATTGCCCCACCCTCACCGGCGGTTACGATTTTGAAAAAGTCGAAAGAATAACAGCCTACTTTTCCAAAAAGTCCGGCAGGTTTTCCATTATGAGAAGCTCCCAAAGCTTGTGCTGAGTCTTCCAGTAAAATCAGGTTATGTTCTCGGCATATTTCAAGAATTTCATCAATTCTGCCAATTGCACCACACATGTGCACCAAGGCAATTGCTTTTGTTTTTGGAGTAATTGCTTTTCTGATGCCTTCAGGAGAGAGACAAAGCGTTTCGTCAATTTCTGCAAAAACAGGAATAGCACCTGCAAACATCACACCTTCGATGGTTGCCACAAAGGTATATGGCGGCACAATCACTTCATCTCCATAACCAATGCCACAGGCGGCCATTGCGGCTTGAACTGCGGCCGTTCCACTCGATACAAAGTGGCAATATTTTGCACCTACAAAATCAGCAATTTCTTTTTCAAGTTCTTTGGCTTTCCAAACGCCTTTTCTTTCATTGTCATGGTTATATCGAAACAAGATTCCTGTTTCTAATACCTCGTTTACATGTCGTCTCTCTTCTTCACCGAAAAGTTCTATTCCTGGCATAATTTTTTGTTTTTTTTTTGGAAATGCAAATTAAATTAAAATAAGCACAAATCTATCAAGTCTAACATTTTGACTCAAAGACTGTTTTTAAGTTCTATCAAAAAACCTTTGATTTTCTCTAAAGATTTTAAAGTTTCGGTTTTGTCTTTGGCTTTGCCTAGATTGGATTTGATGATTTCTTTGGCACCTGCAATTGTGTAACCTTTTTCTTTGACCAAGTGGTGAATGGTTTTGATGTGGTCAATATCTTGCTTGGTGTATAGCCTATTTCCTTTTCTGTTTTTTTTAGGTTTGATAACATTGAACTCGGTTTCCCAATATCTCAAACTTGAAGCTGCGATTTGAAACATTTCAGCCACTTCGCCAATGGTGTAATATTTCTTTTCAATGCTTTCTTTTGTGACTCTTTTTTTAGTTGATGCTTCTGTTGGTTCAATAATTTTTGAATCCGGCTCAGGCTCAGGATTTTTAGGTTCTCCCAAATCAAAAAGAAGCAATTGTTGAGTCATGAATTCAATTTTAATGACCTCCCAAAGACTGATTTTCTACAGAAGAAATCTCAATTAACTTTTGATATTCTTCGGGTGTCAAGTCATTGTAAAAATAATTAATCGGATTGACTTTTATACCATTTTTGATCACTTCATAATGTAGATGTGGAGAAACTGATGTTCCGGTGTTACCCACAAAACCAATGGTTTCTCCTCTTTTCACTTTTTGACCCACTCTCACCTTGAATCCGCTCAAGTGTGCATATTTTGTCACAAAACCAAAACCATGATTGATTTCTATTTCATTGCCATATCCTGTTCCTGAGTTACCAGAGGTGATGACTTTCCCATCGCCGGCTGCATAAACAGGTGTTCCTAATCTAGCAGTGAAATCAACGCCTGTGTGCATTTTCTTCACCTTATAAATGGGGTGAATTCTCATGCCAAAACCTGATGCTAAAGAATTTAAATCAGTGGTTTTTATCGGTCTGATGGCTGGAATTGATGCCAACATCAATTGTTTGTTTTGTGCCATTTTCAGCAATTCATCATAAGACTTGCTTTGGATATAGAGTTTTTTCTTCAACAAGTCCATTTTTTGAGACGTGCTAATCAACACATTTTTGTTGTCAATGTCTTTTTCTAAAATGTCTTTGTATCTTTCAACACCGCCAACACCGGCCGATCTCACAGAATTTGGAATAGGTTCTGCTTCAAAAACCACTCTATATATGTTATCATCTCTTTTTTGAAGGTCATTCAAGACTTTGTTCAAATGGGTTAAATCCTGAGACAGCAATTCATATTTCAAAAGAAGCTCTTCGTTTTCTTTCCTAATTCTGGCTTCTCTTTTGGTGTCGAAAAGATGCGAATAAAAATAATTCAAACCCAAAGCCAACAAAACCGTTAATAGAACAAACGCTCCAAAATTGATTAAAACATCAAGGGGTTTGGTTTTAATCTTCTCATATTTGCACGTTTCTGTGTCGTAATAAAATTTAACCTTAGCCATTTAAATTTTTCCGAATTTAACAAAAAACTAAGCAAAGTTAATTAATTTGTGTTAAACAAACAAGTTGTTGGATTTTTTTTAGTTATGTTGATCTTAGATTAATACCCTTACAACTCTAACATTCAATTTTATTAGTTTTTGTAAAACGAATATTAACGATTTAAAAGCAATTAGTAACAAAATTCGGCATCACTTTTTAATGTTTAACAATTCATTTGAATTTTGTCCGTTACAATTTTGTTGCTTGATTGTTGTTGCAACATTCAAAATTGATTTTAATGAAAAAATATTCACTTTTCTTCTGGTTGGGGGGCTTCATATTGTTAGCCGTGTTGCTGAAAATATTTTTCTTCTCGCCTTCAAATCCGGCTCTTTCACAAGTTAAAAGTCCAAGCTCTTCACCTGCAATGAAACTACCTGCTGTGGTTCTTTCCAAAGTGGATGTGAACGAGGTGATTGAACTACCCGGTGAAGTGGTGCCGGTAAATCAAGTTAGTCTTTTTCCTGAAATGAGTGGTAAATTGATTAAATATAATTTTGATCAAGGTCGCTTTGTAGCTAAAGGTACTTTGATTGCTGAGTTGAACAATGATGAAATCAAGGCTCAAATAACAAGAATAGAAAAACTTATTGAAAACGCTGAAAAAGTATTTGTTAGACAACAAAAACTAAAAGAAAGCGGCTCAACAAGTGAGGAGGAATTCGATATGGCACAAACACAAGTAGAGACATACAAAGCCGATTTAGCCTTTCAAAAAGCCATGCTCAGAAAAACTCAAATCTATGCTCCTTTTGACGGAGTATTGAGCCTGAAACCAAATATATCCGTTGGCTCAACGGTTAACAATTCAACCAATCTAGGCGAAATCATTCAAACTCAACCTTATTACATAGATTTCGAAGTGCCTGAAAACTACAGTACTTCGGTGAAAGAAAATACAGAGATAGAAATATGGAAGAATAACACTTTGATTCAAAAAACTAAAGTTTCTCTCGTTTCACCCCTTGTGTTTGCTGAAACCAGAAACTTCAAAGCCAGAGCCATTGTGAATCAAAAAGACTTGAAGCCGGGAAATTATGTGAGTGTAAAAATCAATATCATTTTAAAAGACAGAATCATGATACCAACTGAATCTGTGATTCCGGTAATGAGTGGCAAAAGAGTCTTCCTGATAAAAGATGGAAAAAGCAAGAATGTTGAAATTGAAACAGGACTCAGAACTTCTTCAACCGTTGAAGCGATGAATAACTTGAACACAGGAGATACCTTGATTGTTCAAGGGATTGCCAATTTGAAACCTAACACTCCTGTAATCGGGATTATCAAACCTAAAAAATAACATGTCATTATCAACCATTTCCATCAACAGGCCGGTGTTGGCTATTGTGATGAATCTCATCATTTTGATTTTTGGCTATTTGGGATTCCAAAAGTTAGGAGTAAGAGAATTTCCTGCCATTGACCCACCTATCGTGACGGTGAGAACGAGTTATACTGGCGCAAGTGCAGAAGTGATTGAATCACAAATCACAGAACCCATTGAAAGAGTGCTTAGTGGCATTGAAAACATCAAATCCATTTCCTCAGCCAGTAACCAAGGGAACAGCACCATAACCATTGAGTTTGAATTGGGTGCTGACATGGAAACCGCCACCAACGATGTGAGAGACAAAGTGGGAGAAGCGTCTCGAAGACTACCTGTTGACATTGATGCCCCGCCTGTTGTGGTGAAAGCAGATGCCAACTCTGATGCTATTCTTTCGATGACCATTTCAAGTGAAAAAAGAAACGCTTTGGAGTTGAGTGATTTTGCTGAAAATGTTGTAGCACAACGCTTTTTGACCATCCCGGGTGTGAGCAATATACAGATTTGGGGTCAAAAAAAGTTTTCTATGCGCATCTGGATGTCTCCACAAAAAATGGCAGCTTTGGGGGTGACAGCTTTGGATATCAAAAGAGCACTAGAAAGGGAAAATGTGGAGCTACCATCAGGGAAAATTTATGGTAACCGAACTGAACTTACTGTGAAAACCAATGCAAGATTGCAGACAGAAGAAGAGTTTAACAATCTCATAATATCCAGCAAATCATCAGGTCAAGTCTTGCTCAAAGATGTGGCGAAGGCTGAGTTAGGGCCGGAAAATCTCGAAACTGTCTTGAGAGAAAGTGGCAAACCCATGGTGGCAACCGCATTGATTCCCATGCCCGGTTCTAACCACTTAGACATTGCCAAAGAATTTTATCATAGAAAAGAACAGTTATTGAAAGAAATCCCCAAAGATTATGTCTTGGATGTTGCCCTAGACAATACTCGATTTGTGGAGAAATCAATTGAAGAAGTGGTCGAAACATTAGCCATTGCCATTGTGTTGGTGGTGTTGATTATCTATTTGTTTTTCCGTGATTGGAGCATTTCTCTCAGACCTTTGATTGATATTCCGGTTTCATTGATTGGTACTTTTTTTGTCATGTATCTTTTGGGTTTTTCTATCAACGTGTTGACACTTCTTGCCATCGTTTTGGCGACAGGCTTGGTGGTTGATGACGGAATTGTGGTCACTGAAAATATTTTCAAAAAATTGGAACAAGGTTTGAAACCCAAACAAGCCGCAATCTTAGGCAGTAACGAAATTGTATTTGCTGTCATTTCCACTTCCATCACTTTGGCGGCTGTTTTTTTACCCATCATCTTTATGGAGGGTTTTGTAGGAAGGTTGTTTAGAGAGTTTGGCATTGTGGTTTCTGCTGCCGTGCTGATTTCTTCTTTCGTTTCATTGACACTTACCCCGATGCTCAATGCTCGTTTCTTGAAATCCAATCAAAAGCAAAACAAGTTTTACCAAGCTACTGAGCCTTATTTCTTAAAACTCAATCAAGCCTATGAAACCTCTTTAGAAAACTTCCTGAAAAAAAAGTGGTTGGCTTTTGTTTTTCTTGGGGTGTCATTGCTTGCCACCGTTTATTTATGGAACGCATTGCCTAAAGAGTTGGCACCTTTGGAAGACCGAAGCATGGTGAGAATGTCTATCACAGCGCCAGAAGGTGCTTCATATGAATATACCGACCAATTCATGTATAAAATTAGCGATTTTGTTAGAGACTCGATTCCCGAAGCAAAATTAGCACTGACGGTTACCTCGCCGGCATTTGCAGGGTCAGGTGCAGTGAACACCGGTTTTTCAAGAATCCCTCTTGTTGAACCTCAAAACCGAAAACGTTCACAACAAGAAATTGCTGATTATTTAACTGCCAAGACAAGGACTTTTCCTGAGGCTAAAACTTTCGTGGTTCAAGACCAGACTATTTCTACCGGAGGTGGACCAAGAGTGGGTTTGCCGGTTCAGTTTGTGATTCAAGCCCCTAATTTTGATTCTCTCAGGAGCAAGCTTCCCATTTTCATGGAGTTGGCACAGAAAGATGCTCGTTTTTCAATCGTTGATGTGAACTTAAAATTCAACAGACCTGAATTGGAAGTGGAAATTGACCGTGCTAAATGTCAAAAAATGGGACTCAGTGCATTTGATGTAGGACAAACTCTTCAATTGGCTTTGAGTGGGCAACGTTATGGTTATTTTTTGATGAACGGTAAGCAATATCAAGTGATTGGTCAATTCAACATGGAAGACAGCAACGAGCCTATGGATTTAAAAAACATTCAACTTAGAACTCCAAACAACCAATTAATACCACTACACAACTTGGTGTCAACGAAAGAAGTGAGCAATCCTCCGCAACTCTATCGCTACAATCGTTATGTTTCAGCCACTGTTTCTGCTGGTTTGGCACCTGGAGTCACTCTTGGTCAAGGTATTGATGCGATGAATGAAATCGCAGACAGTTGTTTGAATGAATCTTTTTCTAAGGCTTTGTCTGGTCCTTCAAGAGATTTTGCAGAAAGCTCATCTAACACATTCTTTGTTTTTATTTTAGCTTTGTTGTTAGTGTATCTCATTTTAGCCGCTCAATTTGAGAGTTTCAGAGATCCTCTGATAATCATGCTCACAGTTCCTTTGGCTTTGGGTGGAGCTGTGTTCTCACTATGGCTTTTCAACCAAACCATGAATATTTTTAGTCAAATTGGGCTTATTATGCTCATCGGTTTGGTCACTAAAAATGGGATTTTAATTGTTGAGTTTGCTAATCAGTTGAAGGAAAAAGGGTTGAAGAAAAGTGATGCTGTGCTAAATGCTTCCGTTAATCGTTTAAGACCCGTTTTGATGACCAGTATGGCTACAATTCTGGGAGCATTGCCCATTGCATTGGCGTTGGGGTCTGGTGCTGTGAGTAGAATAGGGATGGGGGTAGTGATTGTTGGAGGTTTATCATTTTCTCTTGTTTTTACCTTGTATGTGATTCCATCCATGTACTTATATTTTTCCAAAAACACTGCAAATTCTGAATCTGAAACAAAACTAGTCCCAAACAATTGAAATGAGAACTTTTTTGACAATTTGGGCTGCTTTATTAGCCATTTCCATACAATCGCAGTCAAGGCTTAGCTTAAACGAAGCCATCAACACCAGCATAGAAAAGGCAAACATTCTAAAAATAGCTGAAAACAACCTGAAAATCGCAGAGCTAAACAAAACTAAAGAAGCTGCCGGATTTTCACCCAATATCAATGTTGGTGCTTCAAATACCTTTTTGCTCAATAGTGTCAAAAATAAACTCGCAGACGGAAGGCTCATTCAAGGTGATAATGCTGCTTCAAACAACACCCAAATGGGTGCTCAATTGAGCTATATCATTTTCGAGGGTAACTTAAAAAACAATCTTTTGGCATTTAACCGAGAAACCTATCAAGTGGCTTCCAGCGAATTAAAAAATCAAATCAATCAAGTTGTTTTTAAAACAATTGAACTTTATGTTCAAGCTTGGGTGAACCAGAAAACTTTAGAACAAAATCAACAATTGTTAAAACTGGCCAATGAAAGAGCTACTTTGGCTCAAAACCGATTTCAAGCCGGTTCTAGTTCAAAAATAGATTGGCTTCAAACTCAAATCGAAGTCAACCAACAAGAAGCCGCCATCATTTTATTGAACCAACAATTGACCAATTCCAAAACAATATTATTGAACCACTTACAAATGAATCCGGAAACCCAAATTATTCTTCAAGACAGCATAGTTTTTGAAACCCCAAGCCAAACACAAGTAGAAATTTCTCAAAATGCTTTTTTAAAGCAACTTATTCATCAAAAAAACCGAGCTGAATGGAATTCTAAAATGGCTAAATCAACAAGATACCCAACACTGACCGGTAATTTGGCTTACAACTATTCAAGAAATCAAAACGAAGTCGGTTTTTTGCTTTTGAGTCAAAACTTTGGTCCTCAAGCAAACCTAACATTGAACTGGAATATCTACAATCGAGGAACTGTGAAAAGAAATATTAAAACAGCTTTCATTAACTTGGAAACTGCCCGAATCGCCTTAGAACAAGCCAAACTGGATATTGAGTTAAGCCTTAGAAACGCTCAGAACAACTTAGAAGGCAGCCAAAAAACATTAAAATTGCATCAATCTGCTTTTGATATGGCAAAAGAGTCTTATATGTTGAGCAAAGAAAGATATCAATCAGGAAAAATTTCAATTTTTGAACTGAACCAAAGTCAAGGAATTTTAGCTAGTTCAATGCAAAAAAAATATGAGTCACTGAACCAAAAATTGATGGCAGAAGCTCATATTCTTCTGGAAACCAATCAGTTGGATTTGATAATACAAAAGTGAAAATAAGTTTTGTCCTCAAAATTGAAATTCGTTTGAATATCTGCTTTCAAAAAAACATTTTCAAAAATATCAATACTTTCAAAACAGTATAACAAAAAAAAGGGCTTCCGCCCCCACAATCACACTCACAGCCCTCGTATCTCAATCAATAATTTTTGCTAATTCTTTCAATTTGCCTGAAACCTTCAATCCGTGATCAGCTGCATTTTTTGGGTTCATTTCAAACTTGATAGATCCACCTTCTTCTACGAAATTGATATCAGCACCTTTTTTTGCGGCACCATCAGAGTCTGTCACAATTAAAAACTTTGATGTTTTTGCTTTTGTATTCAATGCCCCTAATACTTTCATTTGATTTTCAGGAACGAAAACAATATGACAAGAACCTGCGGCTGCTTCTGAATCAATTTTTTTGATGTTTATTTTTTGCTCCCCAACTGACTTTCCTGCTAGCATCGCTTGCATTTCATCAAAAATAGGTGAATCACCATAAACACCAATCACAAAATCTCCTGTTCTTTTGTCATCAGACCATTGGATAAACTTAGTGAAATGGTTGATAAAACCAACATAAAGTTTGAATCGGTTCGCATTAGAGCTGCCTGCGATTGAGGTCGAGGCAATCATCAAAAAGGCTGTGAGTATGGTAATTTTTTTCATGATATTCTGCTTTTAATTACAATAGCAATTACGGCAGAATCCCTAAAACCTTTTCGAAACACAAACAAGTATAATCACCTGTGTAAGTTTAAGCTCAAATTCTGACACTTTTCACAGTCTCAGACTTTTTAATTTCTCATTGAAAACCAAAACAGCCCAGAGCAAAGATGCACTATCTCCTTTGTTTTTAGATAAAACTTGTTGCTGAAGTTTTTTTACTTTTTCAGGTCTTAAATAATCTGTGCATGTAAGAACATATTTGGAATTGCTATTTTCATGGGTAAAACCCTTTAATTCGTTGCTGAACCACACAGCTAGCGGTACATCAAAACCTTTTTTAGGGCGGTTAAAAACCTCAACAGGAAGTAAATCTTTAAAACTTTCTCTAACTATTTTCTTACCAACGCTTTTATTTATCTTGAACTCAGAAGGTAGGGTGAAAGCAAATTCAATTAATCTATGATCCATAAACGGACTTCTGAGTTCAATACTTTTAGCCATGCTTGCTGAGTCGAGTTTGTGGAGCATATTTTGAGAAAGTACTAGTTCTACATCAGCTTTCAATTCTTGGTTCATAGATTCATCATTTAGATCAAAGTCTATCAAATCATTATAAAAATACTCCTCCTCAGGCAAAAGATAATCTTCATTGATGAGTTCACTTAGATATAAATAATCTGACATTTGGCAAAGTCTTTTGTATCTTTCAACTCTCGATAACTTTGCACTTTCGGCAAATTTTTCGAACTGCCTGAATAAGTTGGTAAATTTTGAACTTCTTGATTTTGGTAATTTTTTCCACAAAAATCCCAAGCTGATGATGAGATTTTCTAAAATTCCAGGTTGATTAGCCCTCAAAATGGCTCTTTGTTTGTTATATCCTCCGAAAACTTCATCAGCACCATCTCCTGTCAGTGCTACTGTGACCTCGTTTTTGGCTTTTTCACACAATATATATAAAAGCAAAGCACTGCTGTTGGCAAATGGTTCATGAATGCTGTCAAGATACTCAGGAAGTTTTTCAAACAAATCATTTGTTCTCAACCCAAAGACTTTGTGAATTGTACCAAATTTTTTAGCACATAACGTTGCAAATCGGCTTTCGTCAAAAAATGGCTGATCCGGAAAGCCAATCGAATAAGTATGCAATGAGTCTTTTTTAGAGCTCGCAATTCCTGAAACTATAGAAGAATCTATTCCTCCACTCAAAAAAGAACCTAGTGGAACGTCTGAAACCAATCTATCTTCTACTGCCAAGTTCATCAATCTTCTGAACTCTTCCTGAGCATCTTTTTCATTGATTTTTGATAAATTATTTTTTGAATAATTCAATGAATACCATTTGTTTTTTTTGATTTTGATTGCATTTCCCTCTTTTTTGAAAACTTCTAAACAACAACCGGGCTGAAGTTTAAAAACGTTTTCCAAAATACTTTCTTCACCCGGGATATAGTCTAGAAGAAAGTATTTACCCATAGACCTTTTGTTCAACTTTCTTTCGATGGGAAACTTTAAAAGTGAATTCAATTCTGAAGAAAAGAAAAAGTTTTCACCATCAAAATGATACCACAACGGTTTCTTTCCAAACCTATCTCTTGCCAAAAAAAGATTTTTTTCTTGAATATCATAAATCGCGAATGCAAAAAAACCGACCAACACGTCCAGAACCTTTTCTCCCATCAAGCCAAAAAGCTCAATCAAGACTTCTGTGTCAGACTGAGTTTTGAAAGCAAAATCTGATAAGAAACTGGTTTTTAATGTTTTGAAATTGTATATCTCTCCGTTGAAAACCAACACAAATCGTCCACAAGAAGAATAAAAAGGCTGGTTTGCAGCGCCTGATGTGTCAATGATTGAAAGCCTCGTATGCCCTAATAAGCATTGTTCATCAATCAATTTGCTTTGTTGAACATCAGGTCCTCTGTGTTTCAATGCTATAACTGATTCTTCACAAGCGTCTGAAAAACGAACCACATTTCTTTCACCTGAAAAAACACCTGCAATTCCGCACATTTTGATTTTGGTTTTGGATGCAATTAAGCAATTTTTACCCCATTTTAGATATCTAAACTTTGGATTTCCAATTATTATAAGTGTGTTTTTAACTCACCTCATACTTGCATGGAATTCTAAAACTGCTAAAATTGCAAACAACTTAGAAAATATGACTGAGACTATCATCATCATGGGACCGACTGCGGTTGGAAAAACCACTCTTGCCATCGAAATAGCTCAGAAATATGGGCTAGATATTGTAAGTGCTGATTCTCGTCAAGTTTATAAAGGACTTAACATCGGGACAGGAAAAGACCTTCTCGCTTATGAGAATGCTCATGTGAAACACCATCTTATTGACATTGTTGAACCTGAAATCGAATATACTTTGGCGCATTATCAAAAAGATTTCTCCGCTATTCAACATCAATTTCAGGAAAAAAATAAAAGTTTTATCTGGTGTGGGGGAACCGGGTTATATTTTTTAGCCATCCTTAACCAATATCAAGATACAGAAATTCCGGAAAACCATGAACTGCGGAAAGAACTAGAAAACCTAGCTCCTGAAAAACTGAACGAACTTTACCAAAGTTTGCCACATCAAGCCCACGATGACATCAAAAGCAAAAGAAGGCTAATCAGGGCGATAGAAAAAGGATATTATCTCAAAAAGAATCAATTTGAACCTAGTTCATCACACAAACTCACTTATGAAGCATTTTGCATTACAGAAGCCAGAGATGAAATCATAAAAAACATTGACGAAAGACTTGATTTTCGTTTTAAAAACGGAATGGTTGAAGAAGTTGAACAATTGTTAAAAAACGGACTAAAAACTGAAAGATTGATTAGGTTAGGTTTAGAATATAAGTTTATAACACGATATTTAGTTGGTGAAATAAACAAGCCTCAAATGATTGAAAGTCTCAAAATAGCGATACATCAATTCTCTAAACGCCAAATGACTTTTTTTAGAAAAATGGAAAAAGACGGCATCGCAATCAAATGGCTTAACAAGCAAGATATGAAGAGAAGATTTGGACTATAAAAAAAGTTTACTTTTAAACAGAAAATACTCATAACAATGGGATTTTAGAAAATCTATTTTTTGACCAGTTCTCGATTTTTAGCATCATGAGACCCATTTGCATTATTTTAATTCATGTCTCGTTTCAATTTTATAACATTAATTCAAAGTTAAATTGTGTGGTTCTAGGTTTTTTATTTAAATTGAAATTTGAAATTGTTTTTTTGTGAAAACTCATTTTATTGAAAAGCCTGAATTGCTAAGCAGCTATTTCGTTGAACCTGGAAAATATGATGAAATGCTTTCTCCCACAGGTGAAGTTAAACCACATTGGGAAAGCATTTGGAATAACATAGAAGACTTGGGAGTGAAGCAAATCTCAAGTAAACAAAAAGAACTCCATGACTTGTTGAAACAAAACGGGGTTACCTATAACGTTTATCAAGACGGCAAAGGAAGCAATCGTGCATGGCAACTTGATCCTATTCCTTTTGTGATTGACAAAAAAGAATGGAACGACATCGAAAAAGGGGTCAAACAAAGAGCAGTATTATTGTCA
>JBDNDT010000249.1:0-4778 GCA_046718985.1 Cytophagales bacterium | reverse complement strand
AAGCTGTTTTTAAATAACAAAGAAGTTTAATTTCTGAAAAATATTAAGCCATAAACTTATAATCACATCAAAAATAAGCGACTATTTTTATTGAGCGATGTGATTTTGTAATTTGTGGAGGGATTTTAAGACTTGAATCTATAAATGAAATAATCAATAAAATGGTCTAAAAAAAAAGAAAGGCCTTTCGGCCTTTCAAAATAATTTTAGAATCTGAAACCGATTCTCAAATTAGGATTGATGAATGGTGCAAGAGCAAAACCAGATTCTTTTACCTTGTCATTTTCTTGACCTGTTCCTTTTCTTTTGATTACGCCAAAGTTGTTGAAACCAAGGCCATAACCCAATTCAGCACCTAAATATACTTTAGGGATGAAATAATAATCAAAGCCGGCAACACCTCTCAAACCAAAGCCGAAACCTGATTGTGAGAAAGTAAAGTCTTCAGTTTTGCTTCTTGCAGAAGCCAATCCCAAAAGTAAATCAGCACCATAATAAGTTGATAATCTTTCAGCACCTGATTTGTGTTTTTCAAAACCAACTGCCAAAGCAAAACCTGTTCTGCCAACTGTGTTCTTTTTTCCATCGTTGTTAACGGTGTTGTTAGCAGTCACAAAATTAAATTGAGCTCTAAATGCAAAATTTTCAGACTGAAAATAACGGAATTTCAACAATGGAGCAATGTACTTTCCATTGACTGCATCAAATCCTTGTCCTTGATCTAATCCACCTGTGTTCAAACCGTCAGAAAGGTTATTCAAAAATGGGTCATTCAAAGAAAATACACCACCACCGGTCACATTAGGAGTTGCATTTATTTCAACAATCACCTCACCTGCTTCTGGTTTTGTGAATGTTCCGCGGTCGTTCTTGATTTGTGCATTAACAGCAAAAACAGAAAGAGCAATAGCTCCGAAAATTAGTTTTTTCATGATATATAAAAATTTATGTTAATTGATGCCTCAAATTAAGTAAAACATAATGAACAAACCAATGACAATTATCAATTATTCGTGAACAGATAACTATTATTCAGAAAAACCGATAAATAGCATTATGAAGAAAATACTTATTTTAGGAAATGGCAGATCGGCTCAATTTTTAATCAATGCTCTTTATGAAAAAAGAATTGATTGGAATATCAAACTGACTGTCGTTGATGCAAAGTTATTGGTTAATAGACTTGACTCTGACAAATTTTTTGATTCTTTCATTGCAGATTTGCAAAACGAAGAAACTTTAAGTGAATTAGTTAATGATTGTGATATATGTATTTCATTGTTGCCGCCGAGTTTTCACTTTTCAGTTGCCAAACAATGTGTTAGATTTAAAAAATCAATGTTTACGGCTTCTTATCTTAGCCCTGAAATCAAGTCTTTAAGTTTAGAAGCACAAAGAGCAAAAGTTTTGATAGGCATGGAGTTGGGTCTCGATCCCGGAATTGACCATCTCACAGCCTTGCACAGACTTGATGAGCTTAAATCACAAGGGGCAATCATTGACTCATTTGAATCTTTCTGTGGGGGATTGGTGGATATAGAAGATGAAAACAATCCCATCAAATATAAAATTTCATGGAATCCGGGAAATGTGGTGAATGCAGGTCAAAATGGAAAAGCTACTTTTCTATTTGAAAACAAAATTTATTCCATTCCACCTAATCGTTTGTTTGAAAACCCTATGGAGATCAATTTAGGTTCCGACGAATTGAGATTTGAGATGTATCCTAACAGGGACTCAATAGCTTATCAAAAAATCTATGAACTTGAGAATGCAAAGACATTTATTAGAGGCACATTGAGAAGAAGCCCATTTTGCAAATGTTGGAATGTTGTGGTGAAAAATGGGTGGATTGACCACAATTTTATTTTCGAAAATTCTGAAAGAAGGATGACCTGGAAGGATTTATTTTCTACCTTTCAACAACCTTGGAGTCACAATTTGATTGTTGACAATGAAATCGCAGAATTTTTCAAATTCATGGATTTTTTTAGTAACGAGAAAATTCCATTAGATAAATTCACTTCTGCAAAAGCCTTAGAATACTTATTGGTAGAAAAATTAAGTTTTAAAAAGGAAGAAAAAGATAGGGTGGTGATGATTCATCGTATTGAATATACATTGAATGGTCTTGAAAAAAAAGAAGTGATGTTGATGGATGAAATCGGTGATGCTCAATTCACAGCCATGTCAAAATGGGTAGGAATGCCGATTTTAGGTATGATAGAATTGTTTTTAGAGGGAAAAACAAGTAATTTATTGGGAGTTTATTCTTCCTTTAATCGGGAGATTGTTAATTTATTGCAACCTAAGATGATGGAAATGGGCTTGAAAATGAGGTTTGTTTGAACTTAAAATCGCAAATGTTACGAAATTAACTTTTCAACTTGATTTTTAAATCAATTGGCTCGGTTTTGGTATTTAATTTTTCTAATCAATTCGCTTTTTCAAATGGCGTAAATTTCAGATTGATTTCATTTTAATACAATCCATTAATCATAAATAGTTTCCTACTTTTGTGCTGTGATGTTTAGAATTTTTTTTACAATATTATTTTCATGGGCATTTGTTCAAACTTTTGCTCAAATCATGTCAGATTCGGTATCAAGCTATGGCTATAAATCTACTTTTTACTTCAAAGAGGAAAACTATCTTCATTTAGACAGTGGGCAATCTGTTTTGGATACCAATTCTTGGAAAAATCTTTATGATTATATTGGGCAAACCGATTTAAAGAAAAGTTTCCAATTTTTAGGTGTTTTGGGTACAGCCTCCCGAGAGCTTTATAGGCCTGTAGAAAACAAAATCGGTTTCAGAAATGGTTGGGATGTTTATGATCATCTTCAACTCAAAAGTGAAAACAATCTTTATTTTGCCCCTCGTTCACCATACACTCGCCTGAATTATTTACAAAGCAGCACAGGTGAAAACAGATTAGAAACCACATTCTCTAGGTCAATCAGCCAAAACGTTCAGTTTGGTTTTCAGTTGAATCGTTTCACTTCTAGAAAAAACATAGGTCTTCTTGGTCAGCGTTCTCTTGATAAACTTTCAGATCATTATAATTTCATGGGTTATTTTGCCCTGAAGACTAAAAACGAGCATTATCGGGCTTTGATTAGTTGTGCTGCTATGCGCCATTGGACAATTGAATCAGGAGGATTGATACACCCCTTAGACAGAACGTTGAAAAAAGATTCCATCATTGAATCATTTATTACACAGCCGGTGTATTTCAACACTAACAATTCTACAAGAACCATCTCAGAACTCAATAAAATCAGACTCTTCCACGATTTTGCTCCGTTTGAAAGAAGAATGAGAGTTTATCACATTGCTGACCTGAGTAGTGAAAGAAATGCTTTTTACACAGCATCCTTTCCTGATATCAACAACCAAAGACCTAATTATAGAACTTTTTTTGAAAATGCTTTTTTTGATACCACAAGCACAAATTATTACCTGAAAAACAGAATGCTTGAAAATGAACTTGGTCTTTCATTCAGGAATCAAGTTTTTTTCATGAATGCATTCATTTCAAGAAATGATTTTGGTTTTGAGGAAGTGCAAAATCAAGATAATTTTTCAGATTCAGCAAGAACAGGGCAACCTCAGTTCAGTTCTCAGTTTCTGGGAATGAAAGCGATGCTTTTTCTTTCAGACAAATTCACCTTGAAAGTTCAGGCAAAATACCAAATCAGTTTCAGTTCAAGCGAGAAAAAATTTGAACCATATTTTTATAACAGAAACGACTTTGAAAACAAAGTTTCTTTGGTGCATAAAAATTTAGAATTGGGCGTTTCCTCTATGCAGGTTTCGCCTAACTTATTGCAAACTTATATCAGAAGCAATCACTTCATTTGGGCTAACGATTTCAAGGCCCAAAATATCAACTCGATTTTTTCAACAGGGGATTTTTTCATTAAAAACAGACATCGTTTCAGATGGCATTTAGAATTTCAATCCATCAATCATTTGGTTTACTATGACCAAAAAGCTCTTCCACAACAAAGCAACCAAAATATAAACCTCTCTAAAATAGGTCTTTTTTATGGTTTGAGATTGTGGAAGTTTCACTTTGACAACCAATTGATTTATGCCCAAACCAATAGAAAGGAGTTGATTAGAGTTCCTGAAATCAATGCTTTCAACAAAACATATTTTGAATCTTTCTTATTCAAAAAAGCCTTAAATATCCAAATTGGCGTGTTGAGCACTTATCAATCATCTTATTTAGGATTGGCTTATATGCCTGCAACACAGACTTTTCACTTGCAAGACCAATTTCAAACCCAAGGATTTCCAAACATCTCGCCTTTTGTTTGTGGAAAAATCAAAAATGCTGTTTTATGGGCAAGAATGGTTCATATGAATCAGAGACTCACCAATGGATATTTTGAAACGCCAAATTATCCGGCATTGAGAACTAGTTTTGTGTTTGGTATCAACTGGGAATTTTTCAACTGATGAGAAGACCAGCTCATTTAAAAATTGGGGATAAGGTTGCACTTATTTCAACCGCTCGATATATAGATGAAGCCATTGTACAAAATTTTAAGCATACAATGGAATATTATGGTTTGATTCCCGTGATTGATGATAAGATTTTTTCTAGACATCACCAATTTGCGGGAGATATTCAACAAAGAGCTGGAATTTTTCAAGTGGCATTAGACGATAATCAAATCAAAGCCATTTGGTTTGCAAGGGGTGGATATGGAAGCATTCAACTTGCATCACTGATTAATTGGTCAAATTTTGCAGAAAATCCTAAATGG
>JBDNDT010000248.1:0-4783 GCA_046718985.1 Cytophagales bacterium | reverse complement strand
TTGGTGATTGACCGATTGGTGAGAAGAAGAGAGGCGTTATTGTTACATTTTTTGATGAATTTCACCGGCGTGATGTTTTCATTTTTAGTGAACCTGAAAGTGGGAGCAATCACTTTTTTTGTGTCATTTTTGCTTTGGTTATATTCAAATGATTTGAAAAGAAGAGCACTGATAGGCAATTTGTTGATTGCTTTCTTGACAGCACTTTCACTCATCATTGTTGCCATTTATTTTGACAATGGCTATCTGTTGGTTTATTGTTATGCACTTTTTTCATTTCTGATTTCCATCGCAAGAGAGGTTGTCAAAGACATGGAAGATGTTCAAGGAGATGAATCACACGGATGCAAAACACTGCCCATTTTGAAGGGAGTGTTATTCGCTAAAAAATTTGTTTATGTAGTGTTCATCTCACTCTTCATTTCTATGGTTTTGATTTCCAAGGTTATGAATTCTTTAGCCATGTTGGTGACCACTTCATTGGTTTTGGTTTTGTTGGCTTTTATAAGTTACAAACTTTATTATGCTGATAAGAAAAAAGATTTTCGTATTTTAGGTAACTTGTGCAAGTTGGTGATGTTGTTAGGAGTTTTTTCAATGGTTTTGGCATGATGAATTTGATTTTTTTTGTTTGGCTATCACTTTTTTGCTAATCTTACGTTTCTAAATTAACTTAACAATTGAATCTAATGGAAACTATTTTGATGATTTATAATGCAGTTGCATGGTGGCATTTGGTCATTTTGTTTTTGGTTTACGTCGGAGTGAAAGATGTTTTTTTCAATAAAAAACAAACAATAAAGCACAATTTCCCTGTTGTGGGGCATTTGAGGTATATGTTAGAAAAAATCGGTCCGGAGCTTAGACAATATATCGTTGCCAACAACAGAGAAGAATTGCCATTCAACAGAAGCGAAAGAGCTTGGGTTTATGCTTCATCAAAAAGAGAAAACAATTATCAAGGATTCGGAACAGACCAAGATCTTTTTGCTCCTGGTCATGTGTTCATTAATCCTAGTCTATTCCCATATTCTTTGCCCGAGGGGCATCCCAACAAAAAAGACATCACATTTGTGCCGTGTGCAAAAGTGATGGGCGAGTATAACAAAAGAAGAAAACCTTATAGACCATATTCTGTAGTGAACATTTCAGGAATGAGCTATGGCTCACTATCAGGGCGTGCAGTTGAATCAATGAACAGAGGAGCTTTCAAAGCCGGAGCTTATCAAAATACCGGAGAGGGAGGTTTGTCACCATTCCATAAAAAAGGTGCCGATATAATGTTTCATTTCGGCACCGGATATTTTGGTGTCAGAGATGCAAACGGAAACTTCTCGATGGACAAAATGGTGGAGTTGGTGGAGAAAAATCCTGAAATCAAATGCATCGAAGTGAAGATTTCGCAAGGTGCAAAACCCGGAAAAGGGGGAGTCTTACCAGCAGCCAAAATCAGCAAAGAAATTGCTGAAATCAGGGGAATACCTTTGGGAGTTGATGCGCTGTCACCCTCAACACACAAAGCATTTAAAAACGTTCCTGAATTGGTAGATTTTCTTGAAGCAATTGCTGACAAAACCGGACTCCCTGTTGGTTTCAAAGCTGCCGTTGGAAAACTAGAGATGTGGGAGGAATTGGCAGATTTGATGTTGGCAAGAAATTGCGGACCCGATTTCATCACAATTGATGGCGGAGAAGGTGGAACTGGTGCTGCACCACCTGCATTTTCTGAAAGTGTTTCATTACCTTTCGTTTATGCATTTAGCAATGTTTATAAAGTGTTCAAAGACAGAGGTCTTACGGATAGAATTGTATTCTGTGCATCAGGAAAATTGGGTTTTCCGGCAAAAGCAATCATGGCATTTGCCATGGGAGCAGACGTGATTCATGTGGCAAGAGAAGCTATGATGGCTATCGGTTGCATTCAGGCTCAAGTGTGTCACAAGAATACTTGTCCTGCCGGTGTTGCCACCCAAAACAAGTGGTTAGAATCGGGAATAAACGTAGAGAACAAATCAGAAAGAACTTATAACTATCTAAAAAACCTCAAAAAGGAAATCTTAGAAATCACCCATGCCTGCGGATATGAACATCCTAGTCAACTCACCATGGAAGACGTTGATTTAAGCATGGGAGACAATAATTTAACGATGACCTTGAAAGCTTGTTATGGTTATGAAAAGGACAAAGTGAAATTAGATTCAGTTCAATCTCTTTTAGACTGCCCTTATCTTGGCGGCCCCGGCAAAAAAGCATTTGTTTAAGCAAAATTTTAAAAATGAGAGCAACATTTCTAATCGCTGATTACACCATCATCATTGATGACAGCAAAATTGACTATCAATCTGAAAAAGCTCAAATCAACGCAGTCAAAGAAGATGATGAATACACCTTCGATGTAATTAGTTGCGCGGCAAGACCGGTTGAATTTTCAATTGTGAACCAACTTTCGAAACTCAGCAAAGACGAGATTCGCGAAAAATGTGAAATTGCCAACCAAAACAAAGAGATGGTGGTGCTTTCTAACAATAGCAATCATTTGGTGTTGAGTCCGTTTGTGGAAAGGTTCACTTATTTCGGTGAAGAACAAGCTGAAGTTTTCACCAATGAAGTAATCGACATCTGTAACAGTTTGAATGCCTCCAGTCTCAGAATCACACAATTTTGCATGTTGAGAAGCGATAACATGCCTGTTTATCCACAGTTCAAAGGCATTTTAAATGCCCTGAAAAACAGAGAAAATGAAAGCACATTGAAAGTAGTTTTCTTTGATGTACCACATGATCACTTTTATGATTTGGAGATTTTGTTTGGCTCATTTGCCCAAAAATGACACAAAAATCACCACATAACCCACGATTAAACCGTGGGTTATCTTAGTTTAATCCAAGGTTAATGAGAACCAATTTTTGATATTTTCTGCTATTCTCTCAACCAAAGTTTTCCTAGCCTCTAAACTCGCCCAGGCCACATGTGGAGATAATAAAAAATTAAACTCACCTTTCAGTTTCAACAATGGGTTGTCATCTTTCGCAGGTTCAACTGCATAAACATCAACACAAGCTCCCTTGATTTGACCATTTTGCAATGCAGTAGCCATAGCCTGCTCATCTACAATCCCTCCCCTTGCCATGTTAACCAAAATGGGTTGTTGCTTCATCATCTTGAATTCATGTTCACCAATCAAGTTTTTTGAATATTCATTCAAAGGGCAATGTATCCCGATGATGTCACAGGTTTCATAAAGAACATTGAGTTCAACTCTTTCAAACTTTTCTTCTCTCAACGCTCCAGAAAGCGAAGAATAAACCACTTTAGCCCCAAATGAACTTGCTATTTGCCCCACCAGTCTCCCTATGTTGCCCATTCCGATGATTCCATAGGTTTTTCCTTTCAACTCAAAATAAGGCCAATTTAGGGAGGTGAAGATGCCGGACTTTGAATAATCACCTTGCATAACAAACTGATGATGCTTGTTGATGTTGTGAATCAAACCCAACAACATTGCAAAGTTATGTTGAGCCACACTGTATGTTGAATAATCCACCACGTTTTTGACTTCAATTCCCAAGTCACGGGCAGCTATCAAATCAATATTGTTGGTTCCGGTTGCGGCCACGCAAATCAGTTTTAAATCATGCAGTTCTTCCATCGTTTTTCGGTCAATCACAACTTTGTTGGTAATAATGACCTGCTGACCTAAACATTTGTTGATTAATTCTTGTGGCGAAGTTTGACCATGTATTGTGGTATTTCCCAAAGAAGTTAAAGGCGAAAGGCTGATTTCATTTCCGAGAGTGTCAGCGTCAAGAATAACGATGTTTAACATATTCTGTTTGTACGAGTGATTTATGGTCTTAAAGTTTAGATTTTATTGGGCAAACCGCTACGCAGCCCTGCTTTCGCGGCTCGCTCTTTTTTGTTTCGCTATGAGCTTCACAAAAAAGGAGCTCAAACAAACCGCTCAATCAGTTTTGCAAGGAAGTTCATTCCGGATTGACAGTTTTAATGTTTTAACGAGTTTTTCAAAAAAGTAAAAAAAATCGGTTTTAAAAACTCTTAAAACCACAAAACAAAAAAAGGTTACGTTACCGTAACCTTTTGATTTTCAAGAGCCCCCTGTCGGAATCGAACCAACGACCTACTGATTACAAGTCAGTTGCTCTACCAGCTGAGCTAAGGAGGCTTCTTTAAGGGACTGCAAAAATACGAAATGATTTTTACTGTCCAAAAAATTCACTACATTTTTTTGATTATTTTCAATTGCTCTTTCAATTTCTTGATTTCATCTTCGGCCTGCTTGATTTTTACGTCAAACTCAGAAGTGAGTGTTTTAGCGTTTTTGGAATTAGCAAAAAACCCTAAATTATTGTTCCACAAAGAAATGTTATTCTCCAACTCTTGAATTTTGCTTCTG
Organism: Cytophagales bacterium; assembly: GCA_046718985.1. Classification (GTDB taxonomy): domain Bacteria; phylum Bacteroidota; class Bacteroidia; order Cytophagales; family UBA9547; genus JBDNDT01. Next base: position 369 of record JBDNDT010000248.1, on the reverse strand, counting down.
ACACTCTTTTCTTTTTTCGCCAAACGATTCCCGGCTTCACCACTTCCCTTGAAAATTTCAACCTCAGCAAGTGTCTTGTCAATGATTTTTTGTTCTGTTGAAACGGTTGATTCATCAACGAATTTGGACACAATTTTGAAAAACCTTTCGTTTGCTAAGTTGTCTTCTTTTCTGTTATTGTTACCGAATGATGCCCATTTAGCCAACATTGAACTCAAGTCATATCGGTTTTCTTTTTCCAACTCATCACAAAAAGCAATTTTATCTTTTGTGGTTTTTTGCTGCTTTTCTTCTTCAACTTTTTGCTCTTCTCTTTTTTTGTTGAAAAACCTGTCACAAGCGTTTTTAAAACGATTATAAACTAGATCG
>JBDNDT010000247.1:0-4836 GCA_046718985.1 Cytophagales bacterium | reverse complement strand
TTTGAGCGAGCGTCCCCTCGGTTTCCGAGAGAATGGTTTTTTATCACATCAACGCCAATCATCACTTGAATGGAGTCATAAGTTCCAACTCTTGCAGAATCTAAATGGGCTGTGTTTCCATGTTCCATTCTATTATGCGAGTGTTCGCCAGCTTCACCTTGATCAAAAAGGCAATAGCTGTTAGGGATAAGAAATTTACCACCCTGATTATCAATTAAATGAATGTTAGTTACGTAATATTTGAACATTGTGACTTCAAATTTATTGCCTTTTTCATTGGTGTAAACTTCATTGTTCAATTCCAATGCTTTGTTGCCAACTTTGGCACTTAACTCAACATCTAACATTCCTTTTTCAAAACCTTTGGGATCTTCTTTCTTTTTCACACAAGAAACCAATGTTAAAACTGCAACTATGTTCAATAAAGATTTTAAAGAGTTCATGTATTTTTTTTTTAAAATGGATAATGGGGTAGGGGTTGATTTTAGTAACTATAAAGTAACTAAACCACTACCTTTTTTGATTTTGGATTTCTTAAAAAGTGACAATAGACGAGTTGAACTTAAAAATTCAGCTCCTTAAAAAAACTAAACATGGAGGTTGAGAAATTTGAGAAAGAAAACCCACACTAATTTTTGGGGTAATTGATAAATATTTTGCTCGTTTATGACTGCTATAGTGCTGTCCCCAGTCGAAAGAAGTTATTTCCTGAAAAAAGAATGCAAAAACCCATTGAATCTTGCTTTCAACTGAGTTTGTATCTTTGTTTTTCCTTTCAGCTTCATTTACAATTTTGTTCATTTGGCATTTTCCTTGGCATTTGTTTTCTTTGTTATTTCTCTGTAAACAAAGGTTTTTAACTATATATTCTTTGTTCAAATCAAAAACCAAGCTTGCAAAGCTCAAAAAGGTGACATTGAACATGAACAATGTAACCATTAGCAAACAAACGGTATGAGAAATTCTAAATCTCATAATCAAAGTTTCCTTTTCACTTCTTTTAGTTCGAAAGATTCTAAAGTATCACCCACTTGAATGTCGTTGAAGCCTTTTAAACTCAAACCACACTCATATCCAAATTTTACTTCGGTGACATCATCTTTGAATCTCTTCAATGCTAAAATATCACCAGTGTAAACGACAATTCCATCTCTGATTAATCGAACTTGGTTGTTTCTTTTTACATAACCTTCGGAGACATAACAACCTGCGATTGTGCCGACTTTTGAAATTTTGAACACTTCTCTCACCTCCACATTTCCAACAATCACTTCTTCAACTTTTGGCGCCAACATGCCTTCCATTGCATCTCTCACATCGTTTATTACATCATAAATGATGGAATACATTCGAATTTCAATTTGCTCATTTTCAGCTAATTTTCTAGCACCTTGAGAAGGTCTAACTTGGAATGCCACAATAATCGCATCTGATGCTGATGCTAGCAATACATCTGATTCTGATATTTGACCCACACCTTTGTGAAGTATATTCACCCTGATTTCGTCAGTTGAAAGTTTTAATAAGGAGTCAGAAAGTGCTTCAACAGAGCCATCCACGTCACCTTTGATGATAATATTGAGTTCTTGGAAGTTACCTATAGCCAAACGTCTTCCGATTTCATCAAGTGTGATATGCTTTTTAGTTCTCACACTCTGTTCGCGCAAGATTTGTTCTCTTCTGTTAGCAATTTCTCTGGCTTCGCGTTCTGTGTCCATCACATTGAACTTGTCGCCGGCTTGTGGTGCACCATCAAGACCTAAAACCTGAACAGGACCTGAAGGACCTACATCTTTGAGTTTTTTCCCTGTGTGATCCATCATTGCTTTCACACGACCAAAGTGCTTTCCAGCCAAAACAATATCGCCTACTCTCAGAGTTCCTGCTTCAACCAAAAGCGTAGCCACATAACCTCTGCCTTTGTCTAGAGATGCTTCAATTACCGTTCCAACAGCTTTTTTATTTGGATTAGCTTTCAGTTCAAGCAATTCAGCTTCTAGTAACACTTTCTCCAAAAGTTCCGGAATTCCTTTTCCGGATTTTGCTGAAATTTCTTGACATTGGTATTTTCCACCCCATTCTTCTACCAGAATGTTCATTTGAGCTAACTCTTCACGAACTTTGTCAGGGTTTGCATTGGGTTTGTCAATTTTGTTCAAAGCAATGACGATTGGTACTTGAGCTACCTGTGCGTGATTAATAGCTTCTTTTGTTTGAGGCATCACTGAGTCGTCAGCAGCAATCACAATGATGGCTATGTCAGTGATTTTTGCACCTCTTGCACGCATAGCGGTGAAGGCTTCGTGACCAGGAGTATCCAAAAATGTGATTTTCTTTCCATTGTCTGTTGTCACATCATAAGCACCAATGTGCTGCGTGATACCACCGGCCTCAGAAGCTACAACCTTGCTTCTTCTAATATAATCCAGCAATGAAGTTTTTCCATGATCGACGTGACCCATGATGGTGACAATTGGAGGTCTATATTCCAAATCATCTTCATTGTCTTGCTCCGTGTCAATTACATCTTCTTCTTTGGCAGAAATAAATTCCACAGAATAACCAAATTCATCAGCTAAAACAGTAATTAATTCTGCATCCAATCGTTGGTTGATAGAGACAAATATTCCCAGGCTCAATGAAGTTGAAATTACCTCGTTCACAGAAACACTCATCAACGATGCCAAATCGCTCGTCGAGATGAATTCCGTCAATTTTAATACTTTGGCATTTTCTTTTTCAGCAAGTAATCTTTCTTCTTCTGCATCAGCAAAAGCTTGTCTTTTTTCTTTTCTGAATTTTGCTCTGCTTGAAAAAGCTTCTTTTTTGGCTCCACCAATTTTCGCCAATGTGTCTTTTAGCTTATCTTGAATTTCTTTTTCAGAAATTTCAGGTCTATCATTTTTGTTTTGATTGTTGTTATTATTATTGCCTTGCCCTTGATTAGGTCTGTTGTTGAACCTGTTTTGGTTGTTGTTATTATTACCTTGCCCTTGATTAGGTCTGTTGTTGAACCTGTTTTGATTATTCCCTTGAACTTGATTGTTGTTATTCCCCTGTCCTTGACCTTGTTGAGGTGGATTGTTAGAACGATTAGTGTCACCAACGTTAGGTTGCCCCGGTTTGTTGGGAGGTGTTGCTAATCTCTTTCTTTTCTTTTTCTCTTTCTTTTCTTTTTCTCTTTCTTTGGCAAATGAGTTTTCTTTTTTTACAGGTCTGCTGTCAGTTGGAATTTGAATTTTTCCAAGAACTGTTAGACCTTTTAATGTCTCTGCTTTTGCTTCAATCAAGTCTGATTTTACCTCAGATTCTATTTCTTCATTTAATAATTTGTTATCATTTTTTGAATTTTCTAATATTACATCATTTATATCAACTTCATCTTCAATTACTCCAGTATCGAATGAATCATCATCAATGTAATTATCTTCAGAAACATTTTCGATAAAAATTGGGTCAACATCAATTTTTTCAGATTCTATTGTTATTGTTTTTACAACTTGATTGATTTCTTCATGTTTATCAACTTCTGATTCACGAGTGATTTCATCGTTTTGTTCAAAACTTGTTGATTCATTTTCAATTTTAGGCAACACTTCGGTCTCTTTTTGAACGAATCGAGAACCTTTTTGATTCAAATCAATTTTTCCTAATATTTTTGGACCTGATAAGTGAACTTTAGTTTCAATTTTTTCAGGTTCATGAGAAATCTCTGTTTTATAATTTTTAATTAAAATTTCATCGTCTTCTTCTTTCCTTTTGGTGGTGATTGTGTTTGATGTGCTTTCAGCTTTCAAAGTAATGTTTTCAACTTTTTTTCCAATTGAAATAGTTGAAGCTTCTTTTTTTTGATTGCTGTCAGACTGATACTCTTTTGTTAGCAATGCTAGAATCTCATGATTGATTTTGGCGTTTGGACCACCATCTACAACATCTTTGTAACCTTTTGATTTTAAAAAGTCAAGCACCGTATTTACGCCAACATTAAGTTGCCTCGCTGCCTGACTTAACCTTATCCCTTTTTCCTCTGACATTCAGTGTTTTTTGAAAATACCCAATTTAATCACAAAAATAGAAAAAGCTGATGATAAAAACTACCATCAGCCTTGTTTATTGATTCGTACTTATTCTTAGTCTTCGAATTCCTCCTTTAAAATTTTAAAGAGGTCTTCCACATTCTCGGTTTCCAAGTCTGTTCTTCGTACCAAATCTTCTTTGCTTACTGCCAAAACTGATTTAGCGGTGTCAAGTCCGATTTTTTTCAATTCATCAATCACCCAACTTTCCAACTCATCAGCAAATTCTTCCAAATCCACATCTTCTTCTTCATTTGGATCAAGTTCTCTGTAAACATCGATTTCATAGCCTACCAGTTTGCTGGCAAGTTTGATATTTTGACCTCCTTTTCCAATAGCCAAAGAAACTTGGTCGGGCTTCAAAAAAACTGATGCTCTTTTGGTGTCATTGTGGAGTTTTATGCTCATGATTTTTGCCGGACTTAAAGCTCTGCTGATAAATAAATCCATATTATCTGTGAAATTAATCACATCAATGTTTTCATTTTGCAATTCTCTCACAATTCCATGGATTCTGGAACCTTTCATTCCTACACATGCTCCTACCGGATCAATTCTGTCATCAAATGATTCAACAGCTACTTTTGCCCTTTCTCCTGGTTCTCTCACCACCTTTTTGATAGCTATTAAACCATCGAAAATTTCAGGCACTTCCATTTCAAATAATCTTTCAAGAAAAACAGGTGAAGTTCTGGAAAGAATAATCTTTGGGTTAGAATTTTGCATTTCAACCCTATGAATGATAGCCCTTGCATTGTCA
>JBDNDT010000246.1:0-4842 GCA_046718985.1 Cytophagales bacterium | reverse complement strand
GTGACTTTGTTTTTGTTGTGAATGAGTTAACCGCAAATCTTGAACTTTTCAGATTAGAGAATTTGAATTATAGAAAATTAGGCGTTTTCTCATTACTAGAAGACAGTTCAAAAAAATTTAGCGCAGCAGACATCCATATGAGTGATGATGAAAAGTTTCTTTATGTCAGCAATCGGGGCGAAACCAATGAATTGGTGGTTTTTGATTTATCTCAAATAGATAAACCAAAAAGAATACAAAACATATCAACCGGAGGAAAAACACCTAGAAATTTCACCATAAGTCCGGATGGAAAATGGATTTTTGTGGCAAATCAAAACTCGCATAACATCACCATTTTTGAAAGGAACTTATCAACAGGAATGCTTAAACCTTCAGGGAAAGAAATCAACATTGGGTTACCCACTTGTTTGATATGGCTTTGATGCAAGCGAGATAATGATGTGTTGAATTAGTGTGAAGTTTTTTGAAGCGATTGTTCAATCTTTACCTTAAAAGATTAACTGCTTTTTTCAATGCAAATTCAAAAGTTTCGACTTCTTCAAATGTGTTATACAGTGCAAAAGATGCCCTGGTTGTTCCCAAGATTCCGAATCTTTTCATCAAAGGTTGTGTGCAATGATGTCCTGTTCTCACTGCAATTCCTTGTTTGTCAAGCAAAATTGCTAAATCTTGGTGATGAATACCTTCAATAACAAAAGAGGCAATGCTGATTTTGTTTTTAGCCTTTCCAATCATTTTCAGTCCGTCAATCTGATTGAGTTTAGATGTGGCGAAATGCAATAGTTCATTTTCGTGATGGGCAATTTCAGCTTTTCCTATGTTACTGATATAATCAACTGCAACACCTAATGCTATTGTGTCTGCAATGTTTGGAGTGCCGGCCTCAAATTTATAAGGCAATTCATTATAAGTTGTTTTTTCAAAGGTGACCTCTTTGATCATTTCGCCACCACCGTGGAATGGTGGCATCTCATTGAGCAACTCTTCTTTTCCGAACAAACAACCGATTCCGGTAGGTCCATAAAGTTTATGCCCGGAAAAGGCAAAAAAATCTACATTTAGTTGCTGCACATCAATTTCAAGGTGTGAAGTAGATTGTGCTCCATCCACAAACACTTTTGCTCCTAGATGATGTGCCTTTTTGATGATTTGTTCTATAGGATTCACTGTTCCTAATGCATTTGATGCATGGACAATTGAAATTAATTTTGTTTTTTCAGACAAAAGATTCTCAAATTCATGCCACAGAATTTCACCGTCTTCATTGATGGGAATGATTTTCAGAGTAGCTCCTTTTTCTTCGCACAACATTTGCCAAGGCACAATGTTTGAGTGATGTTCCATGGTTGAAATGATGATTTCATCACCCTCTTTCACATTTTTTTTCCCCCATGTGTTGGCAACCAGATTCACAGCCTCTGTCACACCCCTCACAAAAATGATTTCGTTAGGTGATTGAGCATTGATAAATGATGCGATTTTATTTCTCACTGCTTCATATTCATGGGTTGCTTTTTCTGCCAAAGCATGAATACCTCTGTGGATGTTTGCGTTGTATTGTTGATAATACTCAACAAGCTTTTGAATCACTTGTTGAGGTTTTTGTGTGGTTGCAGCATTGTCAAGATAAATCAACGGTTTTCCATTCACCTTTTGTTCCAGGACTGGAAAATCACTTCTCCATTTTAAAAAGGATTGTGACAATTGATGTTCTTTTTTTGTTGCTGTTATCATTTTTTATGATAAGTTTTGAAGCTTATGTTCAATTTTTGTTTTCAAGGTTTCTTTCAAATCTGTTAAGCTTATTTGATCTACAACCTCTTCGGCAAATGCCTGCACCAACATGGCTTTTGCCAGCTTTTCGCCGATTCCTCTAGCTTTCAGATAAAACAATGCCTTTTCATCTAACTGGCCGGAAGTTGCACCATGTGAGCATTTCACATCATCAGCCCAAATTTCTAATTGAGGTTTGGTGTTGATGCTTGCCGTGTCGCTAAGCAAAATATTCTTGTTTGATTGATAAGCTAAGGTCTTTTGAGCATCTTGCCTAACAAATATTTTCCCATTAAAAACCGCAGTTGCATGACCTCCTAAAACATTTTTATAAAGTTCATTGCTCAATGAATTTGGTTTTGCATGGTCAACAGCTGTGTGATTATCAATGTGTGAGGTTCCATCTGCCAACACCAAACCAATCATGTTTGCTTCACAGTTTTGATCGTCTAAAGTGATGTTAAGGTTGTTTCTCACCACATTTCCCTCAAAAGTGAACACAGCACTTGAGAACTTGCTGTATCTTTGTTGATGGGCATGTGTGTTGGTGATTAAATTGGCATTTTTTCCATTTTGTTGTAGTTTGATGAGTTCAATATGCGCATTTTCCCATAGTGATATTTCAGTTACAACATTTGATAACGTCACTTGATTGCCCAATGAAACAAAAACTTCCACAATTTTAGCTTCGGTGTTTTTTCCAAACACAAAAAGATTTCTCAATTGCGAGAATGTGTTTTCTTTTCTGCCATCCTCAATCAAATAAACAAACAATGGTTTATCTAACACTTGGTTGTGGCCCAAATGAATATAAAGACCTTCTGACAAAAAAGCGGTATTTAATGCAGTGAAAGCATCTTTTTTTACATCGGCTTGCTTTCCAAGATATTTCTCGACAATTGCAGATTCAACTTCTGTTGCTTCTGACAATGGCATAATCAAAACCTTCTCAGCATTAGGAAGGCTTGATAGATTCTTTTGAAAAACACCATTCACAAAGACCGCCAGAAAAACATCTTCTGTTGAGTGAATGGAAATGTTTTTCAAGTCATCAGCAGAAAATTCACTTTGTGATTTCCATTCATATTCTTGGTTTAATAACTCACTCACGTTGGTGTATTTCCACTCTTCATGTTTTAATGAGGGGAACCCCAATTTTTTCAGTTGTTCAATAGCTTCAGAGTGTAAAGTCAACTTTTTGGCTTCTGATGCGAAAACTTGTTCGATATTTTCAATGGATAAAGATTTCATTCCACTCATAGTTAAACAGCCTCTACTTCCTCTTTGATCCAATCGTAACCTTTTTCTTCCAATTCTAAAGCCAATTCTTTTGTGCCTGATTTCACGATTCTGCCTTTGTATAACACATGCACAAAGTCAGGGACAATATAATCCAACAATCTTTGATAATGGGTCACAACGATGAAAGCATTGTCTTTGCTTTTGAGCGTATTCACTCCATTGGCTACGATTTTCAAAGCATCAATATCCAAACCTGAATCTGTTTCGTCCAGAATAGCCAATTTTGGCTCTAACATCGCCATTTGAAAAACTTCATTTCTCTTCTTTTCACCACCTGAAAAACCTTCATTCAAAGAACGGCTTAACAATGTTTGGTCAATGTTGACAATCTTCATTTTTTCTTTCATTGTCTGCAAGAAGCTCACAGCATCCAAAGGCTCTTGACCTCTATGTTTTCTCACTTCATTGACAGCGGTTTTCAAGAAATTTGTGGTGCTTACTCCCGGAATCTCTACCGGATATTGAAATGCAAGAAATACGCCTTCCCTCGCTCTTTCCTCTGGGCTCATTTCCAATAAGTCTTTTCCCCTGAACTCTACATTTCCGCCAATCACCTCATAAGCTTCATTTCCTGCCAAAACTGATGACAAGGTTGACTTTCCAGCTCCATTTGGCCCCATGATTGCGTGAATCTCACCGGCTTTCACTTCTAAGTTTAAGCCATTTAATATTTGTTTATCACCTATTTTGGCTTGTAAATTTTCTATTTTTAACATAACTAATAAAGACTGAATAAAATGGTTTGAAAATTACTTCAAGATCAACCTACACTACCTTCTAAGCTGATTGCCAAGAGTTTTTGAGCTTCAACAGCAAATTCCATAGGTAACTGATTCATCACTTCTTTGCAGAAGCCATTCACAATTAGCGCCACAGCTTGCTCAGTGTCAAGACCTCTTTGATTGCAATAGAATATTTGGTCTTCACCGATTTTCGATGTTGTAGCTTCATGTTCAATCATCGCTGTGCTATTGTCATTTTCGATGTAAGGAAACGTGTGTGCTCCGCAACGGTCACCCATCAAAAGTGAATCGCATTGAGAAAAGTTTCTAGCGTTTACGGCTTTTTTATGAACCTTAACCAAGCCTCTGTAAGAGTTTTGGCTTTTGCCTGCTGAGATGCCTTTCGAAACGATTCTACTTTTGGTGTTTTTTCCAATATGAATCATTTTAGTTCCTGTGTCAGCTTGTTGCATGTTGTTGGTGACAGCAACTGAATAAAACTCACCTGTCGAGTAATCTCCTTTTAAAATCACTGATGGATATTTCCAAGTGATGGCTGAACCGGTTTCAACTTGTGTCCAAGAGATTTTTGAATGATTTCCTGCACAAATACCTCTTTTGGTAACGAAGTTATATATGCCACCTTTACCTTCTTTGTCACCCGGATACCAGTTTTGCACAGTGCTGTATTTTATTTCAGCATTTTCCATGGCTATGAGTTCAACAACTGCAGCATGTAATTGATTTTCATCTCTCATAGGTGCTGTGCAACCTTCCAAATAGCTCACATAACTGCCCTCATCCGCAATGATTAAGGTTCTTTCAAACTGACCGGTTTCTGCTGCGTTAATTCTAAAATATGTTGATAGTTCCATAGGGCATCTCACACCTTTAGGAATGTAAACAAATGAGCCGTCTGTGAAAACTGCCGAATTTAAAGCAGAGAAAAAATTATCCGCAATTGGCACAACAGAACCTAAATATTTTTTCACCAATTCGGGATGATTGTGAATGGCTTCTGTGATAGAGCAAAAAATGATAC
>JBDNDT010000245.1:0-4860 GCA_046718985.1 Cytophagales bacterium | reverse complement strand
ATTGAAGAAAGTGATGATGCAAAACTAATCACTTCTACACCTACAATATCAGAAAAACAAGCATCACCATCGGTCGGCTCAAAAGTGAGTGCCACTTACTTGAGTGCAAACAGACTTTCGTTGATTTCAAAAGATATGTTCAGAGATGATATATGCATTGTAAAAGGGAATATTACCTCAAGTGTTGTGCCAGTGAAAGATTGTGAATTGTTGTTGGTTGACAACGAGGGAAAAGTTTTGAAAAAAACTTTTGCAAGTGAAAAGGGGAATTTCACATTCGATAAATTGCCCTATGGTGATTATCAAATACTTGTAGATGATTACAAAGGGGGAATCAAAATCAATTACAGTGTTGAGGAAGATAATTCAGATATTAAAGATGTTAACTCTTTAACAAAAACAGTAAACAATCAAGACCCTGCCACTTTGTTGAAAAAGAACAAAGTAGGACAAATCACCATCAGAGATGCAAGAAATGTAACAGGTTTTTTTTATGAAAGCTTAGGTAAAGAGAAAAAACCAATACCAAACGCTGAGATTTTATTGATTGATGAGAATTTAATAGCTTCTGCCAATGCAAAAACTGATCAGACTGGACATTTTCATTTGAATAATTTGAACAAAGGTGTTTACAATGTTGTCACTCTAAAAGGTTTCGGCTTGTTGAATATCGGATTAGATATCAAATATAGGGAAAACGCTACTATTACAAATGAGTATTGAAAGTATTGTCGTTAAGTGAAATTATTCGTAGTTATTTTGTTTATAAGATTAAACACCTCAACAGCTATAAGAATATTAGACTTTATTTTATGCATATAAACACCTGAAATTCAATCGATTTTGATAAATATAAACCCTGAATTGTGTTAGATAGATACAATTTAGGTTTTTAATTTAAACCCGAATTATGCAATTAGGAATAATGTATAACAAGAAAGTTTATTTTTGAGCAATTTCTATTGCAAAGCATTAGAAATTTACTCACCATAAACATTTGAATGTAAGTTTTTATAAGTGTGACGTTTACAGTTTTATGAGTACGTTAATATTCATAATCCGAGTTTAAATAAATTCAGCATAATTGAATGATTGGATTTTCTAATACATTTATTTCATTAGAAAATCCAAAAGAAATCAGCTTTTAGCAATCTTCAAGAAATAATAACCCACCAATCCGGCTAGTGTAGAGGAGAAGATAATCACAATTTTGGCAGTATCAATCATGTTTTCATCCGTGAAAGCAAGATTGGCAACGAAAATAGACATTGTGAAACCAATACCTGCTAAGAAACCCATTCCTGCGACATGTTTCCATTTAACTCCTTCAGGCAATGACGATAAATTGAGTTTCACACATGCGTATGTGAAAGATACAATTCCAACAACTTTTCCAATCATTAAGCCGAATAAGATTCCTAAAGTGATATTCCAATTCATTTTGGTCAACACATCAGCATCCAAATCAATAGCAGTGTTTGCCAAAGCAAAAATCGGCATAATAATGAAATTGACAGGTTGTAAAAGTTGGTGTTCAAGTTTTGAACTTAATGATTCGTCTTCTCCATTGCTATTAAAGGGAATGGTGAACGCCAATAACACACCTGCAATGGTGGCATGAATGCCTGATTGCATGGTGAAATACCATAACAAAGCACCTAATCCAAGATAAATAAACATGCTGTTAACTTTCAGTTTGTTCAAAAGCAACAAGAAAACGAAAACACCAATAGCCATTAAAAAATAAGTGAGATCAAAATGACCACCATAAAACAAGGCAATCACAATGATGGCACCCAAGTCATCTATCACGGCTAAGGCTGTCAAGAAAATTTTCAAGTTCACAGGAACTTTATTACCCAGCAACGAAAGAGCTCCTAAAGCGAAAGCAATATCAGTTGCCATCGGAATTCCAAAGCCTGAGATTGTGGCCTTCCCGGCATTAAACAATGAGTAAATTCCGGCAGGAACAATCATTCCTCCCAATGCAACTGCCACAGGCAATGTGGCGCTTCTTAAATCAGAAAGCTCACCCACAAGCATTTCTCTTTTTATTTCAAGACCAACAAAAAGAAAGAAAATAGCCATCAAACCATCATTAATCCAATGATGCAAAGAATAATCAAGCGACAAATGACCAACAATAATTGCAATTCTCACATGCCAAATGTGGTGATACCAATCATGCAAAGAAGAGTTGGCGATTATCAATGATAGAATAGTGCACAAAATCAAAATGATTCCCGATGCCTGCTGTCCGTGTAAGAACTCTCTGAAATTAAAATCTAGTTTGCTTTGCTTAAATCTCTTTAATACCATTTTTATTTAAAAAAATTAGATGGTTGCTAATGTAGCACAATAGACACAAAAAATGTAATCTATGTTACAAAAATTCAAAAAATTATTCAGACAAATAAGCCGCGTACATCCAAACCAGCTTTTCTTGTGCCCTAATGTAATCGCTCATCAAAGCATTTGTCCCTTCGTCATCTGCTTCTGCTGAAAGTTTTAAAATTTTTCTTTCTTTGAAAATCAGCACTTTAAAAGACTCTAAAATTGACTCTACAGCTTTTTTTCCATTTGAAACATGAGTCACTTCGCTAATTGCTGCTTTTTTAATGATTTCTGTATAAGAATGAATTGGTGTTTCACCTAATGTCAAGATTCTTTCAGCCACTTCATCAATTTTGAGTTGCAGGTCATTGTATAGCTCTTCAAATTTTAAATGAAGTTCAAAAAACTTTTCACCTTTAATATTCCAATGAAATCCCCTAGTGTTCATGTAAAATAGCTGTAAATTAACTAAAAGGTCATTGAGCTCATTTGCTAACTCATTGCTTAGTTTTTCATCAATACCAATTCTGTTTTTCAAAGTCATTATGTTAAAATTTTTGCTCAACCAAATTCTTTTTGTCAAATATAGCTTGCGCGAACCAAATAAATTCAGTTAAAAAGTTATTTATGTTTTTCGAAAATGAAACATCAAGTAAATTCCCATTCTCGTCAAATTTTTGCATCACTTGTGGCACCAGCAACATATTCGGTAAGGCATAACCGTGAACACCTAAAACCAATAGTTGCATTTGCATAGCTCCCCTCATTCCTCCCAGAGGTCCTGTTGTCACTGAAACAACGCCTATAGCCTTTTTTGCAAATTGTTTATCCTTCAAATAATCAAGGGCATTTTTCAACGCAGAAGTGTAACTACCATTATATTCCGGTGAAACAAATAGCACAGCATCAGCTTCTTTTATTTTGTTGCTAAAGTCTTCTAATCCATCAGGCGGATTAGGATGTTTTCCTAATACTTCTTCGAAAATTGGGAAGTTATAAGACGCCAAACTCAACAACAAAGGCACTTCTCCTATTTGGAGAAGTGCCTTTTCAAGATTTAGAGCAACTCTGTGGGTGTTATTTCCAAAACGAGTGCTGCCGGAAATTATCGCTATTTTCATTTTAATTCATTGGAACCTCTATTAACAAAACTCGTGATTTTGATTTTGGTTTCAAAATAACACTTTTTGTTTCCCAAACACCAATTGCATCTCTTTCTCCTACATTTTTGCCTAAAACTTCTATTTCGCCCTCAATCACAAAAATATACACACCGTTTCCATCAAATTTAAAGTCATATTTTTGTTCTTTTCCAGAATCTAATTCGCCCAGTGCGTACACCGCATTTTGATAAATATGCATCGCGCCTGCTGTGTTGGGTGCAACCACCACCCTGAGTTTATTATTGTATTCTGATGGGTCAACTGAGATTTGCTCATATCTTGGTGTTACATTTCTTTGATTCGGCAAGACCCAAGTTTGTAATGTGTTGGCTTGTTCAGTTTTCGAGTGGTTATACTCAGAATGTTTGATTCCCGTTCCGGCACTCATGATTTGAACATCTCCTTTTCTTATCACTCCAGTGTTTCCTTTGCTGTCTTTGTGCTCTAAAGCTCCAAAAATCGGAATGGTCACAATTTCCATGTTGTCATGTGGATGAGTCCCAAAGCCCATTCCTCCGGCAACATAATCGTCGTTCAATACTCTCAAAGCACCAAAACCCATTTTTTGAGGATTATAATAGTTTGAGAATGAAAAAGAATAATTTGCTTTTAACCATCCGTAGTCAGCTGTTCCTCTTTCTTTTGCAGGATGATAAACGAATTTCGCTTGTTGTGCAGTCATTGTTTCCATGGCAATCCAGTTTAAAATGATGAAGAATATGTAATCAATTTTATTCATGTTTAAACATTTAATGTTATAACATATATACATTACAAAAATATACTTAGTTCCATAACAACACAAAATCGTTGGTTTTGTTACCCTTAGAATACAACTTTTGAAATTAGAGTTTTTTTATTTGATAAATTCAATTAAAGGTGGTTGTTCTTTTTGGGGTCTAAGGCTTTTTTCTGCGCCAAAAGTGCTGATGCCAGCAAACCGTTCTTTAACTGTGCAATTTCAGCGTCGGCTAAATCATTGAGTTTGAAGAAAAGATGCTCAAAATCAGGTACAAAAGTGGCAATGTCATCAGAAAGTCCGGGAAAAAGTTCTATGAGTTTCGGTGCTTTCCAGTCTGCCGAGCCTTGGAAATACACAAAAGGAATTATGGGTTTTAGTTTTTTATTATTGGCAAGGAGCTTGTACCAATAAGCAAACATATAATAAACTACCTGCACGAGGGTATATTTATCAGGGTTTGATTTGTGTTCAAACAGTAGGGCAATGTCAATGGGGTAGTTGTCTTTGGTTTTGATTTCAAGGATGAGGTCTGAGAAATGCTCTTTCAGCTCATCGTTGACGAAACTTTCGCTACTTACCGACAGCGTGTTAAGATCTAAGTGCTGTTTGATGTTTTCGGGT
>JBDNDT010000244.1:0-4882 GCA_046718985.1 Cytophagales bacterium | reverse complement strand
TCCAAAACAGGTGCGCCACCGTTGAAATTCAATCCTGCTTGAAAACCAAACATCCACTGTGGAGAAATGTCGTAAGGGGAGGTCATTTGGGAAAATGAAGGAATAGCAAAAGCTATAACTGAAATTAAAGTGTAAATCTTCTTTTTCATAGTCATAAATTGGTTAATAGTTAATAGATTGTTTCGTCTTTACACAAATTTACGTAATGTTATTTTTAGGGTTGCAACATTAGTTTAACTAAGTAACTGAATTTCAGTTTTTTAAATAGTTGTTTTTACTCAGTTTTTAGTTTTTAAAGCGATATACTATTTTTCAAAAAGTTAGATTATTGTTGTTTAAATTGATATTTAGGAATTTTTAAAACGCAATATTGATTTTTTTAAAATAAAACTTAAAAAAATGGCAAAATTCCATTGGGAATGACTCCTGTTCTCTTCTTAGAAATCAATGTACCATTTGTATTCAATCTTAACATCTCACCGTTTTGGTTGAAATCTTTGGCATCTAGCACATAAATTTCATTTCTGGAGCTGTCAATGCCTAATCCATACAAATTCGTGTTTTGGACATTGTAAAAATTTTGAGCAGGGTATTCTAAACTTGAAATTGTATTTCTTTTCAATCCGCTTTCAATCCAATATAAGGTGTCTAATGTTGGATTGAAGCATAATTTTGGATTAAATGTTATTTCTTTACTGTGTCTCCATGTTTTGGTGATTTCTTTTTTCAAAATGTCAAGTCTATAAATGGAAAATGCTGTTTTTTCATCGCCCTGACAAGCGACCCAAACAAATCCGAATTTGTCTTTTTTCAAGCTTGAACCTCCAATGGAAACTTTCAAACTGTCAACAATTCGATCACTGCTAGAGTTGAGAAAATAAAGATAATTTGATCTCATGTTGGTGACAATCACCAATGAATCATTGAATCGGATTAGTTCTTCTGACCAACCTTTTAGAGGAATATTTCCTGATTTTTCAAAAGTTTTAGCATTGAAAATATGAATAGAATTGGCGTAAAGGTCAGTGACATAGATTTTCTCATTTGAAACTTTGCAAGCATATCTGGGAGAATTTAAACCTGTGATTTCTTTAAGAATTTTCAAACTTGTATCACAAATGAAGATTTTGCCACTGTTGTTTACCACAATCCACAAGTTTCCGTCAATTTTGCTAATTGATTGTGCAACATCACCTAGTTTTTTAAGATTGACAGCTTCAAACTGATTGTTGAAAATGCTGTCAGTATCAGGATTGTAAATGTCTAAGCTAGCATTGTCATAGGTGAAACCGCCTTCATTCAAAATGATGATTTTTCCGGGTTTTAATTGAGCAATTTTAAGAGTTTCTCTTTTTGGTGGATTGCATGCAAAAAAAATAAAAACAAGAATATACCAAGAGAATATTTTCATCAATATTGATTGCTAGTTGAAGAAAAGGAAAAATATGTTGTAAATTTGCAAGATTAATCCAAAAAACACAAAATTCATATATGTCTGGGGAGCAGATTCTGATAGAGAGAAGCAAAACGTCCAACTTGTTAAATACCGATTTTGACAATCTTGGATTTGGTAAAGTTTTCACAGATCACATGCTTGAGTGTGATTATGTCAATGGCAAGTGGAACACTCCTAAAATCGTCCCTTTCAGAAATTTAAGTCTTCATCCGGGAACCAATTTTATCCATTATGGTCAGACAATTTTTGAAGGTTTGAAAGCTTTCAAATCAGAAGATGGAAACATTAGAGTGTTTAGACCGGAAGCTAATCATCAAAGAATGAACCGTTCTGCTGAAAGAGTTTGTATGCCGGAGATACCTAAAGAGGTTTTTATTGGCGGATTAACAGAATTGTTGAAAATTGATGCTGCATGGTTTCCAAAAGGTGAGGGCACTTCTATGTATATAAGACCGGTGATGTTTTCAATGGACGCAGAAATAAGAGTAAGGCCATCTGATAACTATAAATTTTTGATATTACTTTCTCCCTCAGGAGCTTATTACTCAGCTCCGGTGAAAGTTTTGGTTGAAAAACACTATGTGAGAGCTAGCAACGGTGGTTTAGGATTCTCAAAAACCGCTGCTAATTATGCGGCTTCATTGTATCCTGCAAAACAAGCTCAGAACAAAGGTTATGACCAATTGATCTGGACTGACAGCAAGGAACATAAATTTGTTGAAGAGGCAGGAACTATGAACTTTATGTTCATTATCAATGATGTTTTAATCACACCGGAGTTAACGGATTCAATTTTGGCAGGTGTGACTAGAGACAGTTTGTTGACTTTGGCAAAAGATCATGGAATTAAGGTTGAAGAAAGAAAAGTGAGCATTGATGAGGTTATGGAAGCCATCAAAAATGGAAGTTTGACTGAGGCTTTCGGTGCCGGAACGGCTGCAACTGTCTCACACATATCTAATATTGGATTCGATGGAACTGATTTTCAATTGCCTCCAATTGAAAATAGAAAAATTTCAACTGCTTTGGGCAAAGAATTAAACGAAATCAAGCTTGGCTTAGTTGAAGACAAGAGAGCTTGGAATTTAATTTTCAAAGCTTGATAATTGTTATGGGGTTGCTCTGCAACTAATTTGTTTGCAATTCGTTTCATAACAAAGTCAAATATATTGATGTTTGGACTATTAATTTTTTTTGAGTGAGAGCTAGATTAATTTTTTCGGTTGAAAATCCGGGTGCAACTATACCATTTCATCACCAATATGTGATTTCTCGTTGGGTGAAAGAGATGATTGTTTTGGATCCATTGTATTCTTCATTTAAGACATTCTCATTTTCGGGAATCAAAGGTCAAACAAAAGTTGGTCGAGATGGATTGCATATTCTTTCCAGTAAAATAACTATTGTTTTTTCAAGTGTGAATGAGGCTTTTGTATATGATTTAATTAAAAAAGTGTTCTCTTACAAAAGAATTGAGTTCATGAATTTGAAAGTGAGACCTGAAAGTGTTGAAATCGAAAACCCGATTGGATTTGAAACACAACAAAAATATCTGTGCATATCTCCCATTGTTTTTGCAGACCCCAGAAAACCCGGTTATGATACCAAAAGATATATAGTTCCTCATTCTGATGAATTTTCAGATGTTGTCTTTGAGTCAACAATGCAGAGCATGGAAAAGTCCGGGTTGTTTTCGGCAGAACAAATGGCTAAGTTTTTTAGATTTCAGATTGTTCCCGATCCTGAGTATATGTCAAAAATCAGTGAAGAAGAAAAGAAAATAGCCAGAATTTATAATACTTACATTCAGGATGCAAAATATGAAGTTAGGGGATATACCTTGCCTTTCACTTTGTTTGCAGAGCCAGAAGTCCATGAGTTTATCTATAACTGTGGGGTTGGTGCCATCACCAATGAAGGTTTTGGAATGCTGGATGTTCCATTTCCAGGTGGTAAAAAACCTACAACAGCTTATCTTCCACCTAAAGTAGTCTCTCAGTATTAAATTTTAAAAGATAATTTTAGGCAATCAGACTAAGGTCAGTAAGTATTCAGTTTTTTAAATTTTGTTTTGCTTTTGGTTATAGAATAAAACTCATTCAATATCTCTTTCAGTTTTTGCAATAAAGTTTTGAGCGATTTTGAGGAACATTCTAAAAATAATGCAGATTAAAGACTTACAGCAATGAATTTCTTCTCACAATTGGTATAATTTAATGTCAATTTTTGTGAAAATGTCTTGAATTAGTAATCATATTCAGGAATGAAATTCATACTGATTGTGCTAAAATTAATTGCTTGGTAGTGACAGATTATGAAATGAATGTTATTTTTGTTCAAAGTCTGCCAAAAATGGAAAAGCAAATTCTTATTCATTGCCCAAGCTGTGGTCATGAGTTCCCGATTGAAACTGCTCTCGGCAATGAAATTGAACAACGATTGAAATTAGAGTTCAAGTCAAAACTGGACAAAGCCAATAAAGAGTTCGAAATTCAGAAAAAAGCCCTACTTGAAAAAGAAGCTGAATTTGAAGCCAAGAAAGAAAAAGCTAGAGCGGAATATAAAGAGCAGTTAGCAAAAGACAGGCAAAAGTATGAAGAGGAGTTTGCAATACAAAGGCGAAAGCTAGAAGAACAACTAGCAAAAGACAGACAAAAATTTGAAGAACAGTCGCAGAAGGAACGTCAAAAGTTGGAAGAAGAGTTAAGAAAAAGCCAACAAGAAGAAATGAGCAGAATGTTAGAGCTTGAGAAAACCAAAATAGCCAAGCAAAATGAATTTGAATTTGACAAGCTTAAATTGCGAGTTGAAATGGCTGAAAAGGAGCAAGAGCAACTCAAAAAAGTAGCCTTAGAAAACGAAAAACTAAGAATCGATCTCCAGAACACAAAACACGAAATGCAAATCGAGTTGCAAAAACAATTGCGAGAAAAACTGGCAACTGAAAACGAAAACATCAGAAAGAAGTTAGAAGAAGAGTTTGAGTTGAGAAACAAAGACAAAGAACACGAAATGGCATCTCTCAAAAAACAAATTGATGAGTTGAAAAAACGTGCCGAACAAGGTTCTATGCAAGCACAGGGGGAAGTGATGGAATTGGCGATAGAAGAAAGTTTAAAACAAATTTTCCCTTTTGACCTTGTAGAAGAAGTTGGAAAAGGTGTGAAAGGAGCTGATTTGATTCAAACGGTGAAAGAAAATGGGGTAGTTTGTGGAAAAATCATCTATGAAAGCAAAAGAACAAAACATTTTAGTTCTGATTGGGTGCCAAAATTGAAAGAAGATATGATGAATGCCAAAGCTGACATTGCTGTTTTAGTCACCGAAACCATGCCTAAAGACATGAAAATCTTAGGTTCGGTTGATGGAGTATGGATTTGTAGTTACCAAGAATTTAAAGGTTTGGCACTTGCTTTGAGAGAAGGT
>JBDNDT010000243.1:0-4896 GCA_046718985.1 Cytophagales bacterium | reverse complement strand
TGGCGAATTTTAGCCAATTCAAGACACTAACTGACAGCACAATACAAAGACAACGACAAGACAATACAAGCACTACGACAAAACTTTCGCATATTTACGAGTTATGGGCAACCCTAAAAGACAATGACAGTGAACAAATCAACGAACAGACTAAGACAGGAAAATGCCACCGCACAAATGGCACATTTGGTTTTTGCCAACACACGAGCCAACGCTCAAAAAACCAAAAGAGCCATTTTTTGCCAACGCACGGACAGACCAACGGACATAAAAAAGTAAATTTGACGACTTATAAAATTTTAGACATACCGAATGAAAGATTGGAAACAAAATATTGAACAGAAACTGCACAAACAGAAAAACAGTGTTGCCAAAATCAGCAATGACAAAGCGACAGTTCAATATTCTGAAAAAATAAAACAGAACAGAGTTTTAAAATCCTTAACAGGTGACGAAGAAATTGTAAGAGCATTTCTCATTGACCGTTTGGTAAACGAACTTGACTACAAACCTGAGAACATTGAAATTGAAAAAGAATATTCCGTAAAAGCAGGGCACGGAAAATTATCGCCACGTATTGACATCATAGTTAAAGACGACAAAGGCAATCCGTTCTTTTTCATTGAAGCCAAAGCACCAGACAAGTTTGAGAAAGACAAAGAAGAAATTGAAGGGCAACTTTTCTCATTGGCGGCAACCGAAGAAAAGGACTTTAAGACCAAAGTAAAATATTTGGTTTACTATACAGCCGACCTTCAAGACGAAGGCATTATAGACAAAGCTATCATCATTGACTTTGAGAAATATAGAAACTACACAGATTGGGAAAATGACGGCTTTATTTCCATAGGAACTGAATTAACCGCAGGTTACGGAGAACCTAAGAAACAGCCACTAATCAAAGGAGACGAAAAACACGATTTAAGAACAAAAATCAATCGTGAAGAAATTGAAGGCTTAGGCAGAAATCTTCACAATGTGCTTTGGGGCGGTGGCGGAACAAACGACAGTGAAATATTCTATTCTCTTGTAAACATCATACTTGCTAAAATTCAAGACGAATACGAAAAAGAAGACGGAGAAGAATACGACTTTCAAATTTATCAATATGGAAGCCATATTGAAGCTGCTGAAAAAGTTTACGACCGTATAAACCAACTTTACAAAAGAGCATTAAAAGAACAGCTCAATGTTTCAGAACAGCAAAAAATTGATGATGACAACATCATCAACCGAAACAAATTTCCACTTAACAAACTCATTTATACTGTTCAGTCATTAGAGAGCTTTTCATTTTTGGAAGGTCGCAGTTCATTAGACGGAAAAGACATTTTGGGTGCTTTCTTTGAAAGCATTACAAGAGACGGGTTCAAACAAAATAAAGGACAGTTTTTCACCCCTACCCCAATCGTAAACTTTTTGCTTTACGCTTTACAGCTTGATAAATTAGCAATTGACCGCCTGAACAACGACAGAGAATTACCGCTAATCATTGACCCTTCGGCAGGAAGCGGAACATTTTTAATTGAAGCAATGAAACTCATTACAAAAGAAGTAAAGTATAAGCAAAAAGATAAGCTCAAATCAAATAGACAAATCAAACAGCGTTTTGAGGAACTTTTTACACCTGACTATGCCGAAAACAAATGGGCAAGAGAATATCTCTACGGAGCTGAAATCAATTTTGACTTAGGAACGGCTTCCAAAGTAAATATGATTT
Organism: Cytophagales bacterium; assembly: GCA_046718985.1. Taxonomy (GTDB): domain Bacteria; phylum Bacteroidota; class Bacteroidia; order Cytophagales; family UBA9547; genus JBDNDT01. Next base: position 3,176 of record JBDNDT010000243.1, on the reverse strand, counting down.
TACACGGTGACGGCTCAGCCAATATTTTTGTAAAAGATGGTCTGTTGCCTTTTCGTTTCTACGTGAAAGAAACATCACCCAACTATTTAGAAACAGCAAATCCAGAAACGCTTTACAACGACAAAGAAGTAAACGCTAAATTTGATGTTGTCATCAGCAACCCCCCTTTTAGCGTGGATTTAGACACACAAACGCAAAGAGAAGTAAAAAACGCTTTTGTGTTTGGCGATAAAAAGAACTCTGAAAACTTATTTATTGAACGATACTATCAGCTTTTGAAAGAAGGTGGTCGTCTGGGTGTTGTATTGCCTGAAAGCGTTTTTGATACTACTGAAAATAAATACATTCGCTTATTTCTCTTCAAGTATTTCAATATAAAGGCAATCGTAAGTTTACCGCAGTTAACTTTTGAGCCTTTTACTTCTACCAAAACAAGTTTGTTGTTTGCTCAAAAGAAAACTAAAAAGCAGGTTGAACAATGGAACGTACTTTGGGACAAATACGGCAAGGAATGGGCTAAACTCAAAACTCGTGTAGTTCGCTATTACGATTATTTTGTGAATGGAGCCAAACTAAGCAAAAAATTCGCTTGGGTGAAAGAACTTACCACTGATCTAAACAAACTTATGGAGAATGAAGATAAAGAAGCCGTTGAAATCATTAACAAAGAAGATTTAAATCATATTAAAGAGAACATCAAACGCTTCTTGAAAGACTACATTACACCCGAAGACGAAGCACTCAACCCAAAAGAACTTTTAGCCAAATACAGCGAAGAAATTGACAGCCTTTCAAAATTTGAAAAGGAAACGAATGTTTTTGGGTTTTACAATGCTTGGTGGGTTTTTGGTGAAGTAGCCAAAGAATTGGATTACGATATTTTTATGGCAGAAGCCGAAAATGTAGGTTACAAACGCACCAAACGGGGCGAAAACCCTATGCCAAACGACCTTTACGATATTGAGTATGCACCCAATACCATTAACACAAAACAAATCTTGGATGGCTACGACCGAGATATTAAAATTTTAAAAGAGCAATTGGAAGAATTAAAAGTGGAATTGGAAGCAGTCAATAAAAAAATCAACGGCAAAGAAACCGATACATTGAAAAAGAAGGCTGAGAAACTGAATACCGATATAGAAGTACAAAACACAAAGATTGAGCAGGCTGAAACTGAAAAAGCACAAGTTATTGAAATTTTAAAAAAATACTACGAAAACGACAAACTCAAAGCAGAATTTGCCGAAAGAACCGATGCAGAATTGATAAACCATTTTAAAAACGGTGTGCTTTCACGCTACAAAAGCGATGACATCGTGCTACGCACAAGAGAATTAAGAACCATATTAGACTACATTAGAAAAGAGGTAGTATGGGAGTAATATTTAAAACAAAATTATCATCGGTAAAACAAGATGATACTGCAAGAATTGACGCTAAATTTCATTCTCTTATGAATGAAACAGGGTTTGATATTTTCAAAACAAAAAAATCAAACCTAACGCCACTTAAAAATATTCTTAAACCATCTTATCAACTGTTTGAATTTGATGAAAGTGAAAATTATTTTGGTGTACCAACAGGAAGAGAATTTACAAATGAGTTTGGCGATATAACCAGCACCCAGATTATTACCAAAGATGAACATCCTGATAGATTAAGATATAAGGCTGATGAAAATTGTATTTTAATTTCAAGCCTCAAAGGGGCAAAGGCACCAGCATTAAATTTTGATTTTGATTTATCAAAATATGTATTTTCTAATGGTTTTTATATATTCCAAGTAGATAAAAAGTGGAACAAAAAATTTGTTCTGTATTTACTGAGAACAAATCGCCTTAAATCTGTTATTGATAATAATTTATATCGCGGCATTGGCATCTCTTCATATAAACAAGACGATTTTCTTAGAATTTTAATACCAGATATCGGTAGAATTATTCAAGATAAAATTGTTGACGAGATACAGCCTATTGAAAAAGAAATAAACGCACTTAAAAACTCAAAACTTCAACCTATAAGTATCATCAATCAAGTTTTTGGCGAAGAGTTCGGCTTTGATTGGTCAGAATTTGAGAATGTCAAAAAAGAGAAATCCTATAAATCAAGTATTTCAAAATTTGCAAACAATATTGATTGCCGAATGGGTATTCGTTTTCACAACAAAGCAGGTGCCTATATTCAATCATTTTTACAAAGCAAGACAAACAAGCGAATTAAAGATTTCCTCTCTGAGCCCATTGTTTTGGGTACAAGCGTATCGCCAAGCGACTATGACGAAGAAGGAGAATATTTTTACATTGCAATGTCAAATATTAAAACTTGGGCATTTGACCCCGAAGACTGCAAAAAGGTTTCTGAAAGTTATGCAGCAAGCAACCTAAACAAAACAGTTAAAAAAGGCGACATACTTTTAGCACGTTCAGGAGAAGGAACAATCGGAAAAGTTGCCCTAATTGAAGACGAAGACATAAACGGAATTTTTGCAGACTTCACACAAAGAATAAGACTAAAAGGTTTTGACCCTTTGTGTGCTTACTACTATATGCGTAGCGACTTTTTTCAGTATTTGGTTTACACTCACAAAAAAGGGCTTGGAAATAATACAAACATTTTTCCAAGTCAAATAAAAGAGTTTCCAATTCCCGACTGGGACGAGACCAAACAAGCTGAAATAGTTGAAAAAATAAAAACACAACTTGACGAGCAAAAATTAATTGACAGACAAATAGAAGAAAAACAACAAGCGATTAACACAATAATTGAAGACGCTATAAAACAAGAACAGAACTAATATGCCCACGCTCAACAGCCACACACATTGCCAAGTCGCACCAGCCGACCCACAAGCCAAAACTTGGCAAAGAGTGTGTCTGTTCCATCGCACAACTGACAGACAATCAATACGAAAGACAGAATGGCAGCCCATAACAGCGGTTTGGCGTAATGGCGGGTGCAGTGCTTCGTATGACAGTTTTGTGGTAGGTTCAAGTGCAGTTCTTCGATTGAACTTTAGTGCTAAAAAACCGCCACTACGTCAAGCCGCAAACCGTTGGGTGCAATGCTATTTGACCGACAGTGCAACATTAAACTAACAACAGAATTAACGACTTTTTTGACTACATTTGAAATATGAATTATTGGATAGAATTAAGTGTAAAATACGCAAATCA
>JBDNDT010000242.1:0-4904 GCA_046718985.1 Cytophagales bacterium | reverse complement strand
CCCGCCCGTCCTGCCACTTTCAGAATGGCCTGATTGGTCAAAGACTTTGCGGCATATTTGAATTTGGCATTCAGGTCTGAAAAAGCCTCTCTCAGTTTTCTTATTTGTGATTTGATTTTTTCACCGTCATAGACATACAATGGAGTGCCATATTTTTCAGCCATTTCAATCAACGAAATGTTTTGGATTTTCTCAACAGCTTCAGAAGCTTTCATAATCTTTTTCAAATTGAGGCGCAAGTTAATATGTTGAAAGATGTAAACCCAAAGTAAAATTTAGAATATCTGTCTGTATTGATTTTGGGACGATGATTTGAGAGGTCTCATTTAAGGAATCTAAACATGAATAGTTCTTGATTATTTGAATTAATGAAGCTATAAAAGGGATGGTGCGGTTTGTTTAAGCTTTTTAATTTAGAAAATCGGCTTTAAAATCCAAATGTTGAGGGCTTAGAGAAGTATTTTTAAAATTTAGGAGAGTTTTTCAAAAAAGAGTGAGTTGCAAGAGCTTCGCCACCCTAGGGCGGTTTGCTCTAAAAACTCATATATTATATGAAAGATTTTTTTATTATCAATTCGCAATTTAAATGAGAAGTTTTTTTAACTTAAAACCTAGTCCTTAAATATTCTTGAAGTTTTTTTAAGGCTAAAAAACGGTGAGAGAGTGCATTTTTCTCTTCTGAGTTCATTTCGGCAAATGTTTTTTCATGACCAATAGGAATGAAAATGGGGTCATATCCAAAACCGTTTTTGCCTCTCAGTTCGTGAATAATTTTTCCTTCGATAATTCCTTCAAACTGAACGATTCCTCCTTGATCAATATAAGTGATGATGGTTCTGAACCTTGCATTTCTTCTTTTTTCACCTATCATTTTCAACAAAAGTTTTTCGATATTTTTCATATCGTCTTTTTCTTCACCTGCATATCTTGCACTGTAAACACCCGGTTCATTGTCTAAAGTTTCCACTTCAAGACCACTATCATCTGCAATACAAGGCATTTTTAACTTTTCAAAGAGATATTTCGCTTTTATTTCAGAATTTTCTTCCAATGTTTTGCCTGTTTCAGGAATATCAACATAGGGTAAAAATTGGTTTAAAGATTTGATATCAAATGAATTACCTAATATGTTTTTGATTTCAGAAATTTTTTTCGGGTTGTTGGACGCTAAACATAGTTGTATCATTTTTCAGAGAATTTACGTAAGTTGTGGCTTAGAACTGTTTTTAATTTTTGAAGTTTTTTTATGAGAAAATTGTCTTTAGTGATTGATGACCCTTGGTTGGAGCCTTACAATGACGAAATCAATGCAAGATATGAAAGGTACAATAAACAACTAAGTGATATTGCTGAAAAGCATCAATCATTATCGAATTTTGCTACTGAATACAAATACTTGGGTATCAATTTTGATTCCAATATGCAACAATGGGTTTATCGTGAATGGGCACCTAATGCACATTCATTGTTTTTCATTGGTGATTTCAATGGCTGGGACAGAGCATCTCATCAAATGAGCAGAACTGATAATGGCGTTTGGGAGATACGTTTAGAGAAGTCTATGTTAAGCAATGGTTCTAGGGTGAAAGTACATGTGGTGTCAAACCATGGAGCCTATGATAGAATTCCGGCTTATATAAAAGCAACTTACCAAGACCCCCAAACCTATGATTTTTGTGGGGTGGTTTGGGAGTCTGACTTCAAATGGACAAGCTTAGACAAAAATCATATTAAAGATCAACTTCTCATTTATGAATGTCATATTGGAATGGCCTCTGAAAAAGAGGGTATCACTAGCTATCGTGAATTTGCAGAGATAATCATTCCTAGAGCTAAAAGATTGGGATATAATACTTTGCAACTCATGGCTGTTCAAGAACATCCTTACTATGGTTCTTATGGTTATCATGTCTCAAATTTTTTTGCGCCAAGTTCAAGGTTTGGAACACCCGATGATTTAAGATTTTTGATTGATGAAGCTCACAAAGCCGGTTTGGCGGTGATTATGGATATCATTCATTCACACGCAGTGAAGAATTATGCAGAGGGACTTAACTTTTTTGATGGTTCTGAAGATCAATATTTTCACGCAGGAGGAAGAGGATATCACGAACTTTGGGATTCTAAGCTTTTCAATTATGGAAAAGATGAAGTGAAGAGATTTTTGCTTTCCAATGTGAAATATTGGTTAGAAGAGTTTCAGTTTGACGGTTTCAGGTTTGATGGCATCACTTCCATGATGTATTTCCACCATGGCAACTATATGGATTTTGATCATTATGACAAATATTTTTCTTATGGTGTGGATTGGGATGCACTCACTTATCTTCAATTGGCGAACAAATTGATTCATGATGTTCAGCCAAAGGCGGTGAGCATCGCAGAAGACATGAGTGGAATGCCCGGATTGTGCAGAAAGACAGAAGATGGTGGTGTAGGTTTTGATTATCGCTTGGGAATGGGAATTCCGGATTATTGGATCAAAATCTTGAAAGAGAGGAGAGACGAAGATTGGGATATTCATGAGCTTTGGGGGGTGATGACTAACCGTCGTTGGAAAGAAAAAACAGTTTCTTATGCAGAATCTCATGACCAAGCTTTGGTTGGAGACAAAACAATTGCTTTCTGGTTGATGGACCAAGAAATGTATTGGCACATGCAAAAAGGTGACGAAAATTTGGTGATTGACCGTGGCATGGCTTTGCACAAGATGATTCGTTTTTTCACATTTAGTTTGGGTGGCGAGGCTTATCTAACCTTCTTCGGAAATGAATTCGGACATCCTGAGTGGATTGACTTTCCGAGAGAAGGAAACGGATGGAGCTATAAATATGCACGCAGGCAGTGGTCTTTGGAAGAAGCTGATAACCTAAAATATCATTGGCTTTCGGATTTTGAAAAAGATATGTTGGCAGTCGGGACACAAAATAACCTCTTGCTTTCAGATCAGGCACAACAACTGAACATGGATGCGGAGAACAAAGTGATCATTTTCGAAAGAAATAACTTGATTTTTGTCTTCAACTTTCATCCTTCAAATTCAATATTCGATTACCGATTCAGAATTTTACAGCCTGGGAAATACCAAATCATTCTCAATTCTGATGACAAAAAATATGGCGGTCATGGAAGAATTGATAATGATTACATTTATGAATCATTCACCAATTTCGGTCCTGAATTCTTAAGTTTGTATATCACTAACAGAACCTGTTTGGTGTTGAAAAGGTTAACATGAGAAAAGAGAGATGAAAAAAACTTTGCTCTTGTTGGTCATTTTGATAATACATCAAGCCTTTACCCAAGACTTTCATCACACTCAAATTTATAATGGTCAGTTGCTTCAAAGCCCCTCTTATGTTGGGGCTTTGGCTTTTCACCGCTTTTTGCGAAAGAACAGGGTCATGTTTTCGCACCGTCAGCAGTGGCGATCCATCAACAGCGAGTTTGTTCAAAAGAAGACACCTTTCATTTCTAATTATATTGGTTATGATGGGGTGTTCAGAATCCCTGCTCTCATTTATCTTGATTTTTTTTCAGTTGGAGCAGATGTTTTCAGAGAAACAGCAGGAGACTTGAACCTTTCAACCACCTTAGGTTCTGTTAATTTTTCTTATCACAAAGCCTTAGACAGAATGGGAAGTCGCTTCTTGTCAATGGGCACTAAGTTTGGTTTGGGTCAAAAGTCTTTAGATTTTAACAATGCTTATTTTGACAATCAGTGGACAGGTAGAAATTTCGACCCGACATTGCCGACCGGCGAAAATTTTTCCAATGACAGGTATTTTTATCCTGATATCAGCTTAGGTTTGCTTTATACAAAAGTCAGTAATTTCATTTCTTATCGTTTTGGTACATCATTTTCACACCTCAACCGACCTTCACAACGAGGATTTTTGCAGAACTCTTCAACAGAAAGGTTGTTTATTCGCTTTGATTTGATGGGTGGGCTAAGGATTCCGATGAATGAATGGACTTTGAGACCTGATTTACTGGTTTCATCTCTCGGTCCGGCAAAAGAGTTCAGCAACACAGTCATAATAGAGTTGCCGAGCAACAACCCTGAAATAATCAATTCTTTTGGATTTGGAGCAAGAATTGTTGGAAGTTACCGAGTTCCTGCTTTGAATGATGCGCTATCTTTTCATTATCAGTTGTTTTATAAAGATTTTGACTTCGCCATTTCTTATGACCTCAACCTTTCATCATTGAGAAATGCAACCGGAACTTATGGAGCCTTTGAAACGTCATTGATATATTATTTTGGAAGAAGTGAACCAACTAAGGTTTTGCCGCAAAGGTTCAAAAAAGGAAAAACAGACTGTCCGAAACATTTAAAAAGTAAACAAGGCTGGGTGAATTGATTTAGGCACAAAACTTGCAATTAGTTTTCAAAAATAGCCTATATGAAAAAAAATATTTTATTGGGATTCCTAGCTCTCTCATTTTTATGCAACTCACAAGTTATAAATAATATTCAAACAGAGGCGAACAAGAACAAATCAAAGCCGACAAATTCGCATAATAATTCAACATCTCAGCAACAGTATAATACTAATGGCCACTTTTCAAACTCATATCACAGCAATGCAAACTCAATGAATGCCATGGGTTTTTGTACTGATTTTTTGTTGGGCACTGTGGTTGCCGAACAAATGAGGTTGATGTCTAAGAAAAGTGAACAAGCGGATATCAGTTATCTGGAAGTGTTGGCCGACTTGCAGGTTTCAACAACCGCAAAGCAATTCCCTTTCAAACCAAGACTCACATGGTCAATTGGTTTGTTTGCCACAGAGTTGAGATGGTTCAACCTAAATGAAAGAGATTATTTTGACAAATTTGACAGCTATAATTTCTTTGATTGGCAATTGGTTATGATCAACATCATTAACCGAGAAGCTATA
>JBDNDT010000241.1:0-4914 GCA_046718985.1 Cytophagales bacterium | reverse complement strand
TCTTGAAATGACTTGTTACATCTTGCAATAATAAATTGCAAAAAAAAGGTCTAAATAAAAGTATGGACTGTAAAAATTTATATTTTTTATTTGAATGTTTTTATTGATTAAAGAAGATATCTTAGAATCAAAATGAGTATCAATTTTCAACAAAGACTATTTCCACAAAAAAGACTTTTTGTTTATTTATTTTTCAGCATTGATTATATGACCTAAATTTTAACATCTTAAGATAATTTTCAGCCAAAACAGCATTGAATTAAAACTAAAATACAAAAGCAAGTTTTGAACAACTTTAAGGAAGCAAATTCAGAGTAAAAAAAACAAGTTCTTAAACCACAATCTTGGTTAAAATCGGTTTAATACAAAATCCATAAACATTTGAGTTATTTAAAGTGGCGGGTAAACAAGAAAAGGAAATCATTCATCACGATCTCCGTTTTCAAGCTGACTCTTTCTCAAATTAAGTAGGCATATTAATAACTCCATCGCTCAGTTAAATTGGCTTCAAATGTTCTAAACTAGCTAGTTTTTTTGGAATTTCTTCTTTTTCATAAGTTAGTGAATTAATCACCATTACATGTTTTTCATTTGATGTTCCATCAAATGAAAACAACCTTTTAAATAAACTTATCTTTTTCATTTCATTATCGGATTGTTCAATACAAATGTACGAATGCGATTAAGTTTTGTTATCTGATTGTAAGATATTATAAGCTTTTTTATCAATAAACGCATCATAAATAATCAAAATGAATTGTTTTTAAGTAAATATACTTATTATTAAAAAAGATTTTGAACACAAAACCAAAAAAAGCACAGCAAATACAAATGCTATTAAATCAAACTGAATTACAAAATATCAATTTTCTTATAAAATTTTGACCTTTTTAAAAAAGTAATAAACCATTCAGCAGTCTTTGAAAAAATATTGCAAGTATCATAGTTTGATGGTTTCTCCACTCAACATTGCCTCGACCATTTTCAAAGAAGAAAGACTCACATTGTGGACTTCATTCCAAGATGTTGGTGGCGGTCCTCCATTTTCTAAGAATGCTTTGTAAGCTTTGAATTGGTTAGCATGTCCTTTATCGAGTTTGCCTTTCATGGAAGAAAATGCCTTGAAACCGTATGTTTCAAGTTTTCTAAAGTTATCTATCACCAAGGTTTTGCCTTGAGAGTAAACCTCGATTCTTTCTTTAGGATAGCTTTTGTTTCCATTTGAAAAATAATTGATAGTTGCGATTGACCCATTTGCTGCTTTCAAAATGATACTTGCTGAATCGCTTCCGGCTTTGACTAGATTGCCCATTGCTTGAGCAGAGATAGAGACTACTTGGCTGTTAGTCATAAAAACAAAAAGATCAACATAATGACATGCTTCTCCTAAAATTCTACCTCCTCCAATTTCAGGATGATGAACCCAACTGTTTTCAGGAATAAAACCTGCATTGAATGTCATGTTCATGGAAAGAGGATTTTCAGAATTTCCGATTAAGCTTTTGGCTTTCAACACATAAGGCGAGAACCTTCTGTTGAAACCCACCACAACCGAAAGATTAGGGTTTTCTTTCAATGATGATTCAATTTCGTTTAAGGCTGTCTCTGTCAATGCCAATGGTTTTTCAACAAAAACATGCTTTTGGGCTTTCAATGATTTCAAAACCATGGGTGCATGTAAATTGTGACGTGTGGTGATGATAACAGAACCTATTTCACTTTTAGATAATATCTCGTCAAAACTTGTCGAACTTTGGGCTATTCCATATTTTTTGGCTAAAAAAGTTCCTGATACACCTGAATCACTGACAATGGCTTCCGGACTGAGGCCTATGCTTTTGAGGATAGGCATCAAGGTCATTTTAGTGAAATTACCTGCACCAATGATAGCCAATCCTTTTTTGTTTGGTGAAAAAAAAGAATTTGATATAGTTACGGATTTGACGATTTCTACCTTTTCAGGATACGTCAAAAGAGATGCAATGCTGCCTTTTTTACCCATTTCACCATAAATCGATAGATAATCTTGAAGATTAACTTGTTCAGTGATGAGAGGAACAACATTTATTTTTTTGTGTTGGAGCAATTGAAGAATTGTTTCAAAATTTCTTTTTTCTGTCCATCTTACGAAAGGCATTGGATAATCTATGCCTCTTTTCTCGTAATTTTCATCATAACGTCCCGGACCGTAAGAACAGGAGACCTGAAATAATAATTCTTTTTCATAAAATTCGCTTCTGTTGAGTTCTAATCCTGTGACCCCAACCAGAATGATTCTACCTCTTTTTCTGCTCATCTGTGCTGCTTGGCTCACCAAAGCATTTCCCGGTGCAGATGCAGTGATCAACACTGCGTCAACCCCTATTTGTTGAGTGAGAAATAATGCGTTTTTCACCGGGTCAACACCCTCATTGAGATTGAACGCCAAAACACCAAAACTTTGAGCTAAAGCAACTTTTTGAGAATCAAAATCATACCCAATCACTCTGCAACCATTGGCAAGCAAGAGTTGAGAAGTTAAAAGTCCAATCAACCCCAATCCACTCACCACAACGGTTTCTCCTATGGTGGGGTTTGCTAATCTGATGCCTTGCAAACCAATAGATGCTATGACAGTAAACACAGCTTCTTCGTCAGAAACGGAGTCGGGTACTTTTGCACATAAATTTTTCGGCACACAAACCACCTGAGCATGAGCGCCATTGCTCACCACTCTATCTCCCGGTTTGAAATCATCAACACCTTCTCCTGTTTCCAAAACTATACCCACATTGCAATAACCAAGCGGAAGGGGCTCTTCCAGTTTTCTGAAAACAGCATCAAGCGTAGGCATTAGCCCCTCTGTTTTGATTTTATCCAAGACTTGTTTCACCTTTTCAGGCTGTTGTTTGGCTTTGGCAATGAGATTTGACTTGCCAAATTCAACGAGCATTTTCTCAGTCCCAAGAGAAACCAAAGATTTTGAGGTTTGAATGAGCAAATGCCCGGTCTTTACCTCTGGCACAGGAACTTCTTCTAATAAGGTTTCACCGTTCTTGAGGTTTTGAACGATTTGTTTCATGCTGAAAGTTTGGCTTTTAGTTATTTAAAAATTTTCTGCCAACAAGTTCAAAAAGCTCTTCAACTTGTTCATTATCGGTGTCCCATCCATACTTCACCGCATAATTTTCCAGCAAAAAAGTGATGGCGTCATCATAATTGTTCAAAGCATTAATTTTAGTAACGGCTTTGTCAAATTCAGTTGCTTCACCTTTGAACAAATGATTAATAAACATGAATTTTTGGTTTACGGTGAGCGCTGATTTAATGTCGAGCACTTTGTTTTGGATTTCTTTTTTGGGTTGGGGCATGCCATAATCTTTCACTTCCATGTCAGAAACCGAAATCTGTTCCTTCGCAAACATCTGGTTGATGGATTTATCTTCGGTAGCCAATTTTTGTTTGTCTTCAGGTTTGTGAGCTAAATGTTGACTTTTAAGATTGTGTTCAGCTATGGCTGAAATTTTGGAAAGATTAGACAGCATTTCATCAGAAACATGCTTCAAGGCATCAGGATTTAACTGCAATTTAATTGAATTCAAAACCCTGTGCGCTGTTTCATCATCGAAATGAGATTTGCTTTCAATAATTGATTTTTCAATGAATGATTCGATGATGTTGAGATGAACTTTAAAATATTTCTTCCAGTTTTGCAAAACTTCAATGCTCAATTTTTCTTTTGAAGTTGAAACCAAAAATCCTAAAAAATCAATTGGCTTAAACACAAAATCAATGCTTTGTATCACAGCCGTTTTCACTAAAGGTTCAAGATGATCTCTGGAAATGAGAATGTTGTTTGAGAGCAGATTGGCAAACTGATTGAAAGCTTCCGCTACTTCGGGTTTGTCAAAGTTAAAATAAGGACTTTTAAGTTTAGAGATTTCAGACTTCCACTGTTCAAACAAATTGAAGAGGATGAAATAGTTCACTTGAGGAACAGGTGATAATTTTAATATATCAGGACCTGTTGCAGTGTTTTTAAACATTGTGAAGAAATCGTCACAAACTTTTTGGGCAAATTTTGCCGCATATTCTTCTACTGCTGTTGAGGAGATGTTGCTCATGAACTATTGGGTTGCTTTTTTTAGAAAAACAACTCAAATATAGATTTATTTTGGTTTGAAGGAACAATTTAGAAGAAAAACAGCTGATAGACAAGAAGAAAATAAATAATGTGAGATTAACTTGAGCTTGCAAAATAACTATAAAACATTAACAATCAGCACCTTTTAGCGTAGAATCAGAAAAACAATTGTAATGAATTCTTAAAATATTCTAAAACTAGATTACACATAAAGCTACTTTAATGATTTATCTCATAATATTCCAGAAACTCTTGAGACTCAATTCAGTTTAAAAATCTTAGGTTAGTACAAATACATTTTTTGCCTTTGGAAAAGATGTAAGCTGATTTGATTAGGTTTTATAGTCATCATAGGTACATTATTCATAAACTATATTTTAAAAAACATGAAATTATTCAAAGCAGTAGCAAAAAGTACGAGTTTATAACAGGCTGTCTTCACATGGCGAAACATACATTGATAAGTTAACGTAGGTTCTATAGTTCAACGGCTTAGGCTTTTACCACTTCATTTGAAGATTGTCTCTCAAGCTGATGTCTTAGTTTTTTAAGTTTATGAATCAATCGGGCAATGAGGCCGGTTGATATGACAGACAAACCTATTAACAAACCATACCAAATGCCATGCGCTCCTAAACCGAAATGAAATGCTAAGACAAAACCTAATGGTAATCCGATTACCCAATATGCCAAAATCACTGTCAATGCAGGAATTCTAACATCTGAAAGTCCTCTTAATATGCCAATTAACACCACTTGAATTCCATCTGAAATTTGGAAAAAAGCAGCTA
>JBDNDT010000240.1:0-4917 GCA_046718985.1 Cytophagales bacterium | reverse complement strand
GCTCAGCTTTCCCTAGACCCCCACTAGCCCTCGTTTGCAACGAGGGCTTCCGAGAAGAGCGTTTGTAACGCTACTTACAATCTTTCCAACACCACCAAGCCCTGTTTGCCAGCGTAGTCCCTTGCACTGCTGTTGAGGTACTCCTCTATGTTCTCCACATAACCTGCCCTTACAGGGTTTTCGTGGATATAGTTTATCTTTTCCCATACATCCACCAAACTCATGTCGATTGCGTGGTTGTCGTCTTTCCAAAGCTTGTACTTTTCTGCCCGTCCACTCCGTCTTGCCTCAAATGCAAACTTGTCAAGCAGCCATTCCCTTCTACTTTCTGGCACGTCGATAATGGATTGAACCAATTGCTTGGAGGTGTATTTTTTAAAGTCCCTCAAAAAATCGAAAAGACAGTGGGGAGCTTCACAGCGGCACACGATATGCAAATGGTTGGACATCAATACCCATGCGTTTACCCTCAGTCCTTTTTGGCTTACACAGTAGTTCAATGATGTGGTGATGATCTCCCTATATTCTCGCCGTGTAAAAAGATCAATCCAATACACGATGGTATAAGTAATAAAATACGTGCCATGTTGGTCGGTAATGTAGTATTTGTCGCCTGCCATGACCAAATATAGGGAATGTAAAGTAGCGTTACAAACGCTGTTCTCGCCAGCCCACGTTACAAACGAGGGCTAGTGAGGGCGGTTGTTCAATATGGCATTTATTTCCTCTTGTGTCTTTTCCAAGTCAATAGCGATTTCTTCAAGGCTGAATCCTTTGGACTGTAGTTTCTGTATCATTCTTTTCAAAGCGGATTTGGCTTCTTCTTTCTGTCGCCTTTCTTCCTCTTCCCTTTGCATGGCTTTTTCTTTTTCCTGCCTTTCTTCCTCTTCCCTCTGTAAAGCTTTTTCTTTTTCCTGCCTTTCATGCTCGGTGAGGGCTTTTTGTAGGGCTATCTCGCTTTCTTGTTGGGCGAACATCTCTTCCACTTCTTGCTCGGCTTCCAGCTTCTTCAGGTCTTCTCTTTCCATCAGGGGCTTTTGAAGGCATTCGGCAAGGTCTTTGAACTCTTCAGGTACTTCTTCCAGATCTAAGATGAATTTCTTGTCGTCGGATTCCACCCATGCCTGGTTGAACAGAGTCATGAACTTCTCTATCCGGCTCTGCCTTTCCTTGGGAAGCCTTCTCACCTGCAACACATAGCAGGTGTTGGTGAGCATCTGGATGAAATCACTGTGGATGTCGAGCACTTGGTGGGTGGAAAGGTCGGTAATTTTCGGGTCTGCCTTGGCGGCAAGAACTGGGATGTCTTCCACGTTGTAGCCCAAGATATACACCGAGATGACGGGGAACGACTTCTCGGTCTTTTGCCCGGTGAGGGGGTCAGTATGTTCCACTCTCTTGCTGATGGCATGGCTCAGGTAGCTTCTGAACCTGAGCATGTTGTTCGGCAGTTTCGACTTCTGCAACTCGATGTGCGCCCATTCCTCGTTGCCCTCGCTGTCTTTGATGAGGGCCATGAAATCCATCCTGTAGAGGGTGAACTGAATGAAGTTGTCCAACACGATTTCCTGCTGTTCGAGCTTGATTTCCACCACCTCGCGCTCCAAAATGGTGGACATGACCTTCTTGGCATACCTGTCATTGGACATCAGGTATTTGAAGGCATGGTCATAAAGCGGGTTGGCGATTTTCATGTCTGAGATTAACGATGGTAAAGTTAAGCGATAAGGGGATGAAATGCAAAGGAAAGGTGCTGTTGCGAGGTGGTGTTTCAACAAGCGAGTATGCAGAGCAGGAAATTTTTCACGAGGTGAAGATATGGTTTTTTCGGGATTGGGGGGGGTAAAAATAAAAATTTCATCCCTAATTACATCATTTGTAAATGATCGATATCATGTGTATTAATAGACAAAATGCATGGTTCGTTAGGACAGGAACCATGGCAGAAGTATTTGTCGCCTGCCATGGCTAAATATAGGGAATGTAAAGTAGCGTTACAAACGCTGTTCTCGCCAGCCCTCGTAACAAACGAGTAAGAGAACTTCACTAACTCCATTGCCAAATGGGAGCCTGCAAATACGTAACAGTTATTACTTTTTGTTGCTCAAAATATCATCAATTGCATCACAGGCATCTTTTTCAGGGTAAGCCGCCCACCAACTATAATCATCCACCTTATCTTTTAATAACAAGAGCATTTCAGCATCTAGTTTTTCTATTGTTTTCCGATCTGTGTCAAAGTATTCATCTCCAGCTCTTCGATACAAAAATTTTATTTCGAAAAAAAAATCCAACACATCGTTTTTACTTGCCTCATTCAGTAGTAATCGATAGGCTTTTCGAGCTATGTGGTCATTAGGATATTGCATCAACAGATAATGATTTCTGGCTGTTTGTCTCGTCCACAAATCATTATCACGCAGGTATTTAACCATTATTTTAACCTCGTTGGTATCTTGTAGTAGCGTACCCACTAAAAGAAGCGTTTTTTTTCTTCTATCAAGAGAATTTTCCAGCACTTTTTCGTTGTGATCCAGCATTACATTAATAAAAGATGCATCTACAGTTAATAAATCAGACTGCTTTAGCTGACCGAAACTCATATTGGTAAGATCCAAGCTATCAAATATAAATTTATACGTCTTTTCTATTAGCTCCTTAGAAGACCTAGAATCAATTTTTGCCAATCGTATCTTTTGAGGTATCACCTTAAAATTGCTTTTCGACGGTTCATTTACAACTTTAGGTTGTGTATATCTTGGTTCATTTTTTATTTGCTTGCCTATATTCTTCCCGGTCAGATAGACTAAATATACAAAAACCACCACGATTATTAATTTACCAATATTTTTAAGCATGATTAAATCATTTAAATTTATGTCTATCTCCTTGGTATTCAACTACCTGACAAGTGTATTGCCTGACAATTTGTAGCAACAAAAATACACTTTATACAATAACGTATCAGAATTTCTTTTGACACTTGATTGCATTTTCATATAATTTGTTAGGCAATAACATTGATTCTGCCTAAAAAAGTGCATTTCAATACTTCGCAGCTTAAAAAGTTATGCTTTAAGAGAAAATTGTTATCTGAGAACGCCTGCCTCGGAGCTAAGAGAACTTCACTAACTCCTTTTCCAAGCTTGAGCCTGCAAATTCGGAACAAGGTTACTATTACCTTTTATGTCACGGAAGTAAACTTCCTCCAGTATGGGATCCTGTTTGCAAACTTAGGATAGCTTTTATGTGCTTCGCAAACTATGGATAGCAGGGCAAATTCCAAATCGTTGAAATTATTGCATATTTTTAATAATTTGGCTATATTAAAAACGTAATAAAATCTTATTAGGTATCGACTCGATGATGGTATGCTCAATTACAACTCATTCATTGAATCATAATAAAATATTCTGTATGCTTACTATACATCCACATTACATAACAGACCCTCACTAGCCCTCGTTTGCAACGAGGGCTTCCGAGAAGAGCGTTTGTAACGCTACTTACAATCTTTCCAACACCACCAAGCCCTTCGCCATGGTTCGTGTCTTCACGAACCATTAACTAGATTTGTTTTTAAAATTCATACACACTTGTTGCAGTGCAACCCAAATTATCCAATAGTTTAATCCATTCATCCTTTAGACCAATCATCAAAAAATACAAACAAAAACCCCAAATGGTTCAAACCAGATGGGGCTTTTGTGATGTATAGCTAGAATTTATATCTTGTTGTTCAAAAAAAATGTTAATAAAATCATAATTTGTGAAACTCTAGCCTGAATTTCGGATTTAAATTTCAGGTTTTTGATTATCTATTCATCACGATTCTATAATGTTCAATTTTGTTATCACTTTTCAGAACTGCCATATAAACTCCTGATGGGAAAGCTGAAAGATCAAATTCGGCATTGTTTTGTGATGAATTGGTACTCATCACATTCTCTCCCAACATGTTCATAATTTCAATTTCAAAATCCTTTAAGTTTGATTCTATCTTAAACTTACCATTGTTTGGATTAGGTATCACACCGTTTCTGATTGATATTGTGCTATTGGTTAAACTATTCACCAATTTTTGCCTCATTATAATTTCATTTGAATTCACCGATTCATTTTTGAAACAGTCTTCAGAATTTAATGTTGGAGTAAACTTTGCCATAATTCTATCTCCCGGCATCAAAACATCTGTGGTGAATGCATTACCTAAATGAGTTTCTTCACTGTTGACAAACCATTTCACTTCTCCATTTGTGTTGGATAATGAAGAGAAGTTTACAAAATCTCCCGCTTGAATTTCAGTTTTATCAGATTCAATGGTTATAGTTACCGATTTTGTCTCTTCTACTTTGGCAATAATAACATTGGATTTAGCCTTGTCTGTGTTTTTACAAATTGCCGTGTTGGTAAGTTCTGCATGAATGATGTCATAATTTAGCAAAGAATTTTCTCTATAAATATTGCCAACTTTTCCGGTATTTGTTTCATTCCTGAACCATTGAATAACACCTTCTGATGCATTCGCTATCATTCGGTACTCATCGCCTTCACATATAGAGTTTTGATTAGTCGCTATCGAAATACTTGGTGTTACGTTCGGGTTCACTGTCATTGTGACTTCGTTGGAAGTGGCGGTGTTAGCAGTTTTACAAGTAGCGTTGCTGGTCAAAACTGCTGTGATTTTGTCATTGTTGGTCAGGTTGCTTGCCGAGAAGGTATTTCCTCCTGTGCCTACGTTAGAACCGTTTCTTCTCCACTGCACTGTTCCGCCGTTTTGGGTGGCGGTGAAAGTGACATTAGTCCCTTCGCAGATGGTGGTCTGAGGAGTAGCTATTGAGATACTTGGTGTTACGTTCGGGTTCACCGTCATTGTGACTTCGTTGGAAGTGGCGGTGTTAGCAGTTTTACAAGTAG
>JBDNDT010000024.1:0-12658 GCA_046718985.1 Cytophagales bacterium | reverse complement strand
AAGGACAATTGAGAGAAAGAATAAAAGATATTTCAGCTGATGGTTCTTGGAAAGAATTGGTAAATTCAATTAATAACTTACTTGAAAATCTTTCAAACCCTATTCTTGAAATCAATAAAATTGCCACTTCCTTAGCACAAGGAGATTTGACGCAAAACATCAAAAACCTTTATGCCGGTGACATTCAAGATTTGGCTAATGCCTTAAACATTGCAATCAAAAACTTGAATAACTTGTTGAAAAACATTGAAAAAAGCTCATTGATTGTCGCTTCTTCATCTTTGCAGATGAAAAGAAAAAGTGAAGGAATGACCAAAAGCACAACAGAAGTGGCATCTGCAATTCAACAAATGGCAGAAGGTGCTCAAGAACAAGCCAAAAGAACTGATGAATCTTCGAAGTTGGTTGAAACCATTTTGAAATCATCAAATGAAATGGGCAACAAATCAGATGTGATTAACACTGCTGCTCAAAAAGGACAAGAAAGTTGCCAAAACGGCCTGAGGGTTATCAAACAATTGATTGACAACATGAACGGAATTTCAATATCTGCTGATGTCACTTCAAACTCTATTGATGTGCTAACCAATCGTTCCGAAGAGATTTCAAGAACTTTGAACGTGATCACTGACATAGCATCCCAAACCAATTTGTTGGCATTGAATGCAGCAATCGAAGCAGCAAGAGCAGGTGATGCAGGAAGAGGTTTTGCTGTTGTTGCGGAAGAAATCAGGAAACTAGCCGAAGATTCCAGAAAATCTGCTGTTGATATTGACAAAGTGATTAAAGACGTTCAAAAAGATATCAACTCAGCAAACAAAGCTATTGAAAAAATGAAAAGCAGTGTAGAAAATGGCAGTTCAGCTTCAAAAGTTGTTGAAGACGTTTTTCAAGAAATTTATGCTTCAAGCAACGAAACATTGAAAATGTCTAAAGAAATTCTTGACTCCACAAAATCTCAAAAAGAAAGCATTGCCAATGTGGTTAAAAACATTGAAAAAATTGTTGTGGTTTCTGAAGAAGTAGCAGCAGGAACTCAAGAGGTAGCAAACTCATCAGTTGAACTTAACAAATCAATGCTTGAAATCACTTCAACAAGTGAAAATCTTTCATTGATTGCCAATGAACTCAAAACCAACGTAGATCAATTCAAACTGGCTTAAATTATCACATCATGGCACCTGTTGAAGTTAAACAAGAGGGAAAAGTAGAAAACTTAGGCTCTCAGACTCAAATTATAGTGTTCAAAATCGGTAATGAGGAATATGGCTTAACCATTGATGTGATAAAAGAAGTGGTGGTCACTCCTCAAATAACACCTGTGCCTTTGTCGCCTGATTATGTTCTCGGTGTGGCAAACATAAGAGGAAATATTCTTTCAATTGTTGCTTTAGATAAATGTTTAAAAATAAAAACCGAAATCTTCGATAGCAACCAATCTTACACATTAGTGTTGGCATCTCAAGAATTTAAAGTGGGCTTAATTGTTAGAGATTTACCCAACACTCTTTCTGTTTTTGACAATGAAATTGACACCCAATTGATCAATGATTCTTCTTTTCAACAAAGTCATTTAAAAGGATTGGTCAAAAAAGGCAACAGGATTATCATTTTGATTGATGTGTTCAAAATCTTAGACAACTCAATTGAAATGCTTCCTGAAATCAAAAATTAAATTTTGTAAAATTTATTATCGAATAAGAGAATATGGCAAAAACAGTACTTATAGTTGATGATTCACTATATATGAGAACAATTATCAAAGAAGCACTCTCTTCTGAGGGATATGAGGTGGTCGGACAAGCGGCAAATGGCGAATCAGCTATTGACATGGCACTTGATCTTCAACCTGATTTAATCACCCTAGACAACATTCTGCCAGACATGTTGGGTTTAGACATTGTGAACGTGTTGAAAAGAGAAGACGTTGATTCAAAAATCATCATGATTAGTGCTGTTGGGCAAGAATCAATAGTTGAAGAAGGTTTAAAAAGAGGTGTTGAAAAATACATTGTTAAGCCATTCACAACTGCGCAACTCATTGAAGCAGTCAAAAACACAATTGGCTAAAGGTCTAAGCATTTACAATGAAAGACAAAAAGAAAATATTGTTGGTTGATGATTCAGGTTTTATGAGAATGGTCTTGTCTGATATGATGTCTTCATATGACGACATTGAAGTTATTGACACTGCCGAAAATGGAAAAGAAGCATTTGAGAAAACCATCACAAATTCTCCTGATGTGGTGTTGCTGGATTTGACAATGAAAGATTATGACGGCATGTATGCCATCAAACACATCATGGAATCCAAACCTACTCCTATCGTCATCCTAAGTTCTATTAGAACAACTGACCCTCAAGTAGCCATAGATGCCCTTGAAGCCGGTGCAGTTGATTTCTTAGACAAACCAACAGGTTTATTAAGTTCAAAAGTAAGAGAAATCAGTGAGCAGATTTATTTGAAATTAAAAGATGCGCTAAAGATTGACATTCAAAATGTTAAAAAAAACAAAAAAATAAACCATGTCAATTTCGCCCATTCTTTTGAAAGCGACCTGCCCTTTAAAATCTTAACCATTGGAGCTTCAACAGGAGGAACCGGAGCAATCGAACAGATATTGCTCAATTTCCCTTCCAACTTTCCATTACCCATTGTCATTGCTCAACACATCCCAAACGAGTTTGTGAGTTCTTTTGCTAAGAGACTTTCAGAAACATGTCAAAAAAATGTAGTCACTGCTTTTGAAAACGACATCATCAAACCCGGTTTTGTATATGTGCTCAAAGCCGATTCTAACATGAAGGTTTCCAAAAGCTTAAACGGTTTATGTTCTTTCAAATGCACATCACAACATTTCAAAGAATTCAATCATCCTTCTGTTGATTGTTTGTTTGAATCAGTAGCAGAATCATTTGGAGCAACTGCGATGGGTGTTTTGTTGACAGGAATGGGAAAAGACGGCGCTTTAGGTTTGAAAAAAATATCTGAACAAGGGGGTTTCACTTTAGCACAAGATGAAAAATCAAGCATTGTTTGGGGAATGCCAAAAGCAGCCATTGAATTGGGGGCGGCAAAGCATATTGTGCCTTTGAATGAAATTTCAAACTTCATTGTCAGCGCCATTTGTTGACATTGAAATTAATGTGAAAAAGATAACTCAAACAAAATGAGAGAAGAAGAACTTAAAGAAATTTTTTTGGCAGAGGCTCTCAATGCTTATGAAGAGTTGAACAAACACTTCATTCAATTAGAAAAAGATCACAACTCAAAAAAATCAATTGAAGCCATTTTCAGAATCACACACACGCTCAAAGCCAATGCCGCCGGAATGGGTTTCAATGATATGGCATCTTTGGCTCACACACTTGAAGATGTTTTTGCTTGCATCAAAAACAATCAACTTGAACTTGAAACCAGCCTTTTCAATGATTTATACAAATCAAACGATTTGTTAGGTCTCATGCTTCAACGCCTCAAAACCAACTCAGATGAAGCAGTTAAGTTCAAAGGTGTGAAAGCAAAACTAGATGTGGTGGTGAGAAAAGTGAAACATGGCGAAAACTCTTTGCCGACATTTGATGATCAACCAAAAATCGTATCAACATCAGCAATTGAGGACTCAACAGTTTTTAAAAGAGAAGAACAACATCACCCTGAAATTTTTACCTCAAATCTTCAATCATCAAAAAATCAACTAGATGAAAATGAATTAATTGAACACAACATCACTTTTTCTGATTTAGTACAGATACCTGTCAGAAAACTAGACCAACTGATGAATCTTGTCGGAGAATTGATAATAGAAAGAGATAGAATCTTAACAGTTTCCACGGAAAATGGGAATTCAACCAAAGAATATTCCAGATTGCAAAGAATAACTTCCGATCTTCAATATTCAGTGATGGATGTGAGATTGATTCAAATCGGAGTTTTATTAAACAAATTCAGCAGAATCATTAGAGACACCGCTATCCAAGAAGAAAAAGAAGTGGATCTTGTTTTGCAAGGCACTGAAATCGAAATTGATAGAAATGTGTTGCAAAATATCAGTGAATCTATGGTTCATTTGGTTAGAAATGCAATTGGTCATGGAATTGAAAAACCTGAAGAACGTTTAACATCAGGAAAACCCAAAAAAGGAAAACTCAGCATTAGTGCTTCAAGCCAAAAAGACACTGTCATCATTGAAGTCAGTGACGATGGAAGAGGAATTGATGTTGCTAAAATCAAAAAAAAATTACTCGAAAAAAAAATGCTCACCAAAGAGCATTTGGATATTTTATCTGATGATGACATCATTCAATACATTTTCGCTCCCGGCTTCTCAAGTGCAGACCAAGTTTCATCTCTTTCCGGTCGTGGTGTTGGGATGGATGTTGTGAAAAAGTCAATTGAAGGTATCGGAGGGAAAATTGAATTCGAAACTCAATTGGGAAAAGGCACAACGTTTAGACTCTTCTTACCATCATCAATGGCTTTGAAATCAGTTTTGTTGTTTGAACTTAACCAAAACGAATTTGCCATTCCCTTGGCTTATACAGAATCAGTTATTCTAATCAAACCTGAACATTGTCATAAAGTATCAAATCAACTAGTTTACAACCACTTAGGCTCAACTGTTCATCTCTTGAATCTAAGAGAATTTCTGGGTTTTGAAAAAAAATCGAAGATAGAAAATACCGATTCGTTTTTGCCCACCATCATTGTGAGCATGGGAGGAAAAAAAACAGGATTAATAGTTGACAAGCTTTTACAACAAAAAGAAATTGTTGAGAAAAAATTAGACAAACCATTGAATAACTCTTCTTTCATCAGTGGAGCCACCATCTTAGGAAAAGGAAATGTTTGCTTGGTTTTGGATGTGCCAAGTGTTTTAAAAAACTAAAAATAAGAACTTATATCATGATTATCACAGAAACAGAAGCAATTAGGCAATCAATTTCCCACAGTGTTCAAGCTATGGGAATTTTCACCCAATGTTCGGTCAAAATTGTTGAAATTGAAATTGAATTTCATGAAAATGAAATCAAAAAACCATTCAAAAATAGCCATGAACATATTGTATATTCAATTTTAATGGGTGACATCGTTGGAGAAAGTTATTTATTGATGTCTGATATTTGTTTAAACAAACTATCAGACAAACTTTTTGGCATTGGCAACCAAATCTCTGATCTTTTCAAAAAAGAAATGCTTAAAGAACTCGACAATATTGTCACGGCGGCAACCATTTCAAAATTATGCAATTACACAGATAGTGAATGCAGTGCCTATGTGCCTGAACTGTTAGATACCGATTTTGACGGAATCTTTGATTATATGTCTAAAAGTATAAACACATTTGTTCCTTGTTTTTTTGTAGATTCCATTATTGAGCTTCAAGATTTAAATGAACAAA
The DNA here is from genome assembly GCA_046718985.1 of Cytophagales bacterium. Classification (GTDB taxonomy): domain Bacteria; phylum Bacteroidota; class Bacteroidia; order Cytophagales; family UBA9547; genus JBDNDT01. The sequence goes on along the minus strand of JBDNDT010000024.1, from coordinate 7,256 downwards.
TTGAATTTAAATGGGTGATTAAGTGGGCAGAAAATGACTAAAAAATCCTTAAATTTTAAGTGGACTAATTACTTTGTTGCGCTCTTGTGTTGCGCAATAGTGGTTTTACTCATTTATAACCTTTTATTCTCCAAAACTTATGAGTTGTTGTTCTTTGCTTCATTTTTTTGCTCTACAGCTTTGCTGATTTTTTGGATTTCAATATTAAAAAACTTTCACCTACCCATTCAAAACTTCCTCAACTCAAAGAACATTTCTATTTTAATTCAAAGTAAAAATTTTTTATGGCTTAAAAACCTGATGACCGAAAAGGAAAATGAAACTAACTCAGCCTTGGAAATGATTCATAATATTTCCCAAGGCAAATTCAACACACAGACAGACTCAACATTCTTTGAAACAGAATTGGGAAAAGCACTTTCTAACATGCAAAACAAACTCATTGAAATTTCTGACAATGAAAAGAAAAGAAATTGGGCAAATGAAGGGCTCTCATTGTTTGATAAAATCTTGAGAGAACAACAAGGCAAAAGCATTGAAGATTTATCAATCAGCATGCTTTCACAAATCATTAAATATGTAAAACTGAACCAAGGAGCCATTTTTTTGCTTGAAGAAGACAATCAAAACAAACCTTATTTGTGTTTAAAAGCATGTTATGCATATGAAAGAAAAAAATGGCTTGAAAAACGAATTGAAGTCGGCGAAGGACTTGTTGGTCAATGCTTTTTAGAAAAAGAAATTTGTTTTTATTCCAAAATCCCACAAGGCTATATCAGCATCACATCAGGTTTAGGCGAGGCAACACCCACCAACCTTGTTTTGATACCCATCATCTCAAACGATGTTGTTTTTGGTGTTATGGAGTTTGCAAGTTTCAGAAAATTGGAGCAACATGAAACAACACTTTTAGAAAACATTGCAGAAAGTTTTGCCGCTTCTTATTCTTCATTGAGAACAACCGACCAAATGAAGAAACTTCTTGAAAAATCCAATCAAGTTGCAGAAGAACTAAAACTGAAAGAAGAATTGTTGACCAAAAACGAGGCGGTCATTAAAAAAGCTCAAGATGACTTGCAACACAAACTGATTGAATTGATGGCAGAAACCAATTTGAACAAATCAATTTTAGAAGCTATCAACAAAACCAATGCAACCATTCAATTAGATATGAGTGGGAACATTCTTTCAGCAAATCAAATGTTTTTAGCGGTTGTCGGTTATGAAGAAAATGAAATCATCGGAAAAAATGAAGTCATTTTCTTGACAGAGGAAGAGAAAAACTCTGATATGTATCAACTGCTCTGGTCTGGTTTAAAAAACGGAGAATTTAACTCAGGTGAATTTAAAAGGCTAGGCAAAGATCAAAAAGAAATGTGGCTTGAAGCTACCTATAATCCAATTTTCGATTTGGAAGGAAATCCGTTTAAAATCTTGGTTTTTGCCTCATTCACGACAGAACAAAAATCAAAAGAAGAAGAATATAAAAACAAAATCAATCAACTGAATGAAGTCACCAACATTATAGAATTCGACACTAATGGTAACATCATATCTTGCAATGCTAAAATGCTTGAATTGTTGTGTTGGAAAAGAAAAGATGTGAAAGGTAAAAAAATTGACAACATACTTGAAAAATCTGATGCAGAAACCTTACTCAAAACTAATAATAGAATTGAATTTCTAGCAGAAATCAAAACAGCTGACAGCATTAAAAAATGTTTAATTACGGCATCTTTCATTAAAGACAAAAAGTCTTTAACAGAAAAATTCATTGCCAACTTCACGCACATTGAAAATGGAAAAAATAACTACAACAACTGATGAGTTGATTTCGGACACTGAAATAAAATCTATCAACCAAGCCTTGATGGCTAAATATGGTATTGATTTCACTCAATATGAAAAAACTTCATTTAAGAGAAGACTTTTAAGGTTGATGCACAAACACGGAATCAACAACAGTGTTGAATTGTGGATGAGGTTTTTGCATGACCCAAACTTTGTTGAAAGTTTCAAAGAGGGGATTTCTGTTGGTCTCACGGAAATGTTCCGGAATCCTAGTGTGTGGAACTATATACATGATTACATCAAGAAACTCGAAACCGGTTCAAGCAAAATCAACATTTGGCATGCCGGATGTAGCACAGGAGAGGAGTTTTATTCCATGGCAATCACTGCACAAGAAGCAGGAATATTCTCCAAATGTCAATTTTTATGTACTGACATGAGTTTGTCAGCAGTTGAAAAAACTGAATCAGGAATCTATGATTTAGATTTGCTGGCTGCTTTTGAAACCAATTATAGACATTTTAATCCTAATGGCAACTTCAAGTTATATTACACAACTGGAAAAGAAACTTTAACATTTTCAAAAAACCTCAAAGAACAGGCTCACTTCTGGCAAAGCAACTTGGTGACTGATCATGTTGAAGGCAAATTTGATATTATCTTTTGCAGGAATGTGATGATATATTTTGAAGACGATTTAAAACTTAAAATCATTCAAAAATTACACAATGGTCTTTTGCCAAATGGACTTTTGGTGATTGGTCATTTTGATGCTTTGCCAAAAGGTTCAGAAGCATTTTTTGATTATGAAAACTCTTCACTCAAAATTTTCAAAAAGATATGAATTTAAAAAAATTATCTGAAAAATATGGTCTAAGCCATAATTCATTACTTCAAATGCTTAAAATATTTGTGGACACCACAGCTTTTGAAATGGAAGAGATAGAAAAAGCGCTTCACAAAAACGAATTTATGAGAGTAAAAGAATTATCGCATAAGCTCAAAACCTCATTTTTGTATTTCGACTTAATTGAGATTGCAGAAATCTTTCAACAAATCGAAAAACATGCTTTATCAAACAAGAATCCAGAGTTTAATTTCAAGGAAGCTAAAGAACAAGCTTTCAAAATATTAGAATCATTCAAAGAAAACATAATTCAACTCGAAAATCAAGAAAAGCCATGAACATAATGATCATAGATGACCACGACATTGCTTTGTTAGCTATGCAACATCAGTTCATGAATGTTGGTTTTGATTCAAAAAAAATTTTGATTCCCTCAGGTTTCACAGCACTTGAATATATCTCAAACAACTTAAACAACTTCTCTAAACTTCCAAGAATCATTTTATTAGACATTCAAATGCCTGTTTTAGATGGAAAAATGTTTCTTTCAAAATTTTCAGAAATACAAAACCAATTACCCTTCAAGATTTTTCTTTTTGTGGTCACTGCAAACGATTTCGACTTAACAATGTTGCCAAAAGAACATGCTCGATTGGTGACAAAAAGTTATAAAAAACCACTCAACAAAGTTGATATCCTTGAAATTATAAACCTATCCAGACAATGATTCTAGACAACCTAAACCTTCCACTACCCGTTGCTTTAGAAATTCTTGAAACATTTTCAGAAGGCATCAACATTTATGACATTAATGGGAACATCACTTTCTGCAACCCGGCAAGTTTAAAAATATTGGGGGTTAAAAAAGAAGATTTGCTGGGTTTGAACATTTTTAAAGACTTTGGAAATATTATCGGAATTGATGGAATAAAAATTGAAGCAGATCAATTTCCGGCAACAGAATCATTAAAAACAGGGAAAAACATTTTAGGCAGAGTAATTGGATTTTTAAACCCCAATGGAAAAACAATATGGATTAATGTCTCTGCATATAACTTCAAGTCAACTGACCCTAATTTCAAGGTTTTTGTTTGTTTTAGAGAATATACACAAACATTGACCTTGCTGAAAGATTTATACCAAAAAAATTTCGAATTAGAGTTAATGACTTCAAATTACCCCAACGGAAGTATCACTCTTTTAGACAGTGACTTACAAATCTTATTCACCGCAGGAAAAAACTCCTTATCGAACACACTCACTGCGCATGAATTAGTCGGTCAAAATTTATCTAATTTTATCACTAAAGAAATTTTTGAAATTCTAAAGGATAAAACATCAACTATCTTGCTTAATGAAACCTTCCAAACTGAATTTTTACATGATGGGGAATGGAATGAATTATGTTTTCAAAAAACAAAACAAAAAGATTCTCATTCAAAATATGTTTTGGTCATTAATAACATAAACAGTAAAAAAATTCTGGAAAGAGAATTAATGCTTGAAAAACTCTCCTACCAAAACATTGTTGAAAATTTACCCGGATTTGTTTTCAAAGCCTCATATTCTTCTGAGTTCACACCACTTTATGTAAGCGACTCTGTTGTGAACACAACAGGCTTCTCTTCAGATGAATATTTCGATAATAGTTCAAATCTTAGAAACATAGAATACAATAATAAACTCAAAGAAAAGCTTTGGTCAACTATAAGCAATCAAACACTCGAAAACGACAGATATCAAATTGAATATCAATCCAAAACCAAAGAAGGAGAAACCATTTGGCTATGGGAAAAAGGAAAAATCGTGAAAGATGAAGTCGGAAACCCAATTTACATAGAAGGTTTTGTGATGGACATCACCACTTCAAAACTTGCTCAACTAGAACTTCAAAAAACGAAAAACTCGCTTCAAATGGCTAGTAAAATGGCGAAAATTGGCAGCTGGTCTTGGTTTTTAGATAATGATTCAATGGAATGGGATGAGGAATTTTGCAACATTTTAGAGATTTCACTTTTTTGCTCGCAAGAAGAAATACTCAATCGGCTTCAAAGTCTGTTGCATCCGGTAGATAAAATCATATACAATGAATTTTATACAAATCAATATTTGCCGCAAGAAACCAAAATCTTCCATCAAAGATTGTTGTTTCCTGACAAAATCAAACATGTTGACTCGATAATCAATCCAATAAAAAACCAAAATGGCGAAGTTATTGGCTTGCATGGGACTTTGCAAGATGTCAGCAACCAAAAAAATATTATCACTCAACTTGATGATGAGAAAATCAAATTCAACACCATCATGGATGCCTTAAATGTGGTGATATGGGAGATTGATTTTCAAAACAGAAAAGTAAATTATATCAGTCCAAAAGTTGAAATAATCTATGGTGGAAAAAAGGAAGAATGGTACAATATTGAATTCTGGGAAGCAAATCGACTCTTTGACCAATCAACTTTAGAGCAAATTCAGAATCCATCAAAAAACACTTTATTATCAGACTTCAAAGAATTAGAGTGTGAATTGATTATGAAAGGCAGAAAGAAAAAATGGATTCGAAACGTTATCACCTTTTCAACAAATGGAAATTTAAATATCCACAGAGGTGTTTTGATTGACATAACCGAACAAAAAACTATAGAATTTGAAAAATTTGATATGCAACGAAGAGTCGAGTTGCTTTCAAACAACATACCCGGATTTTTATTTCAACTTCACATTGCTCCTCCGAAAAACAAAATTTTATATGTGAGTGAAGGTATCAAAAAGCTCTTTAAAAAAGAACACAAAAATCTGATGAACAATTTTGCTTCGTTTGTCTCTTTGATTCATCCTGATGATTTGAATGAACTTAAAAAAAGTTTTTTCGAAAACATCAAAAAGAAAGCCGATTGGAATTATGAGTTCAGATGTTTGATATCAGGTGAATATATTTGGATAAGATGTGTAGCAAGTCCTGAGATTCAAAAAGATGGAAGCGCAATGGTTTTCGGATACATCAACAACATTCAAGAAGAAAAATCGTTGGCTAATGAACTGCATATGCTTTCACACGTAGCCAAAAAAACTTCAAATGCAGTCATCATTTCTGACAAATCTAGAAAAATAGTGTGGGTCAACGACGGTTTCACAAGAATAACAGGTTATTCAATTGCTGAAGCTATCGGGAAAGTGCCGGGTGATCTTTTGCAATGCCCCCAAACCAACCCGGAAACCAAAAAGAAAATCGCAAGCTCACTTGCTAAACTTCAACCCATCAGAACTGAAATTCTCAACAAACACAAATTAGGGCATCATTATTGGCTCGACATTGAAATCCAACCTTTTTATGACAAAAATAACAACCACATCGGGTTCATTGCAGTTGAATCTGAAATAACAGAGAGAAAAAACCAAGAACAAACATTATCAAACTTAATCAAAGACCTGCAAGAAAAAAATGAAGACTTACTTCAATTTTCTTTTATGGTTTCCCACAATTTGAGAGGACCGGTTGCTTCAATTTTAGGACTTCTAGAACTTGTAAAGAACATTCCTGACATTGATTATAAGCAAATTTTCAAAATGATGTATGATTCTTCTCAGACCTTAGACAATGTCATCAAAGACTTGAATGAAATTTTAAATCTCAGAAAGTCAATTAATGAGTTGAAACTTATAAAATTTGATGAATTGTTAAATTCAACTTTTTCTATCATAGGCTATGAAATCAATCAAATAGAAGTGATTTGTCAGTTCAATGCACCTTCAATTGTGTCTGCTAAAAGTCATTTGCAAAGCATTTTCTATAATTTAATCAGCAATTCTTTGAAATATAGAAACAAAGAAATTGATTCTTGGCTCAAAATCTCAACTTTATACAAAGACGAGTTTGTCACCATCATTTTTGAAGATAATGGAATAGGAGTTGACTTAGATAAATATAAAGACAAACTATTTGGACTTTATCAAAGATTCAACCTAGAAATTGACGGCAAAGGAATTGGCTTGTTCTTGGTCAAAAACAGTGTCCAATTGCTCGGTGGAAGCATTGAAGTTTTCTCAAAACCGCTTCAAGGATTCAAAACAATCATCAAATTACCTCTTAAAAACGCTTAAATAAATGAAAATATTCATCATTGACGACAATAGAATCAACAATTTTATTTGTGAAAACATTATTAAACAACTGCAACCCGATGCAGAAATAACATGCTTTGAAAATGGTGTGAATGCAGAGTCTCAACTAATTGAATATCAGAATGATATCTCTTTGGTTTTATTAGACCTTAACATGCCTCTTGTTGACGGTTGGGATTTGTTAGAAAAACTAAAAGAAAGAAATATAAAACTGTTCATTGTCATTCTCACCTCAAGCATCAACATTGATGATCGTGAAAGAGCTATGAAATTTGAAAATGTTAAAGGATTTATCACAAAACCCGCTACTTTCGAAAAAATTGAAGAACAATTAATCTTAACAAAATCAAGAGATTAAAAAACTCTTTTATTTATTGTGAGGTTGAAAGTTTAAAATCAAAAGCTTTCAACCTTCAACTATTCATGCCCAAAGTGAAATTGCCCAATCTTCTTCTTCCCTCATTTTTTTGGCATCTTCTTCCGTTTTGTCACCAAA
>JBDNDT010000239.1:0-4921 GCA_046718985.1 Cytophagales bacterium | reverse complement strand
GGCTTGAAGGTTGAACAAAGTCAGGAAATTCATACTTTCCGTCTTTCAACTTTCCTTTGGTGCTTCGGTTGGCTGATGCGGATTTGTTAATGGTCAAAGTGACATTTGGTTTGATTTCAAGGTCGGATTTATCATTTTGATTGGCAAACAATGCCAAAGCCCCTGTGAATCGTTGGTTTTTGTTCAAATTATTGTCATCAAACATCACTTTCACCGATATATCACCATTTTCATGAACTTGAAAAATTTCAACTGAAAGGTTGTTTAAAGCGGCCGTTTGAAGAGAATCACTTTTTGGATAATACTTTTGCAAGGGTATAATTACCGGATTTGACCCAATTCCTAATTTTTGACCCACTTTATTGAAAGAAGCTCCAGCACCCAAAGAGTGAAAAACCCATTCACCATCCAATTTCAAGACCTGTGTTCCTTCATTGTATGGTCCTCTTGTGCTTGTGTTTCCATCTGAGGTGTATGCGATTTTGGAGGTATCTTTTTCATAAGGTAAATTCAATCTAATCAATGATAAACCATTATGAGGACCTGTGGGGTTAGCATTTATTTTCACCAAATCACAGACTTGGTTGTTCCACCACGCCTCTTCGGTTTTGCATTCTCGCATAAGATAATCAAAATTACCATCAGCATGAAAAGACTTGAATTTTCCGGCATCTTCAAAAACTTGTAATCGGTGTTCCCTTTTTGGAGCAAGACCTTCAAGATAAATTAACAAGCCGGGTTCATGCATTGGAATAGGTTTTCCTAAAGCGTCACTCTGATAATCCAATCGGTTTTCAAAAACAGATTTCATTTTGTGGTTTTCAATCCATAAATGCTGTGGTGGGTCGCTATGTGGGATTTTAATTCGTAAAAAATCATTTTCCATGACAAAATCGCCTAATCTGTAAACTCCGTTGTCATCAATGGTTTTAAGGTCTTTTCCTTCCGGGATTTCTGTCCAGCCCAAATACCATCTTTCAAAAGCATTACAAGTGCTGTTTACATAGCTGAATCTAAGCATTGAATGCCCAATGTATCCGTGAAAATGTTTGCCCGTGACATAGGCATTTTCTGCGGTGTAATGCGGAGAATTGAACAGTGAATGAGCCAGTTCATGCAAAAAGGTGAGTCTAACTTTTTCAGCACTCACACCGGACCTGATGCAACGAAATCCATCTGTAATTTGGAAACGTTTTCCGTTCTGTGTAAAAGAATGGTAAGTGATGCTTGCTTCACCTGCAACACTTGGGTTTCGCCAGATGATCATAGCATAATCAATCAGCCCGTCGGGTTCATAAACAATATGAGGCTTCTTGAAACTCGGCCTATTTTTTCTATTATCAAAATTTTCAAGTTTAAAGTCAGGATATTTGTTGTCATTGATGATGGGTGCTTGCCCTTCAATCATCAGAACCTCAGGAAAAGCTTGGGCTGTGAGCTTAAATTTTCCATTGCTCATTTGAAAAAGATAATTCGAAACTGTTCTGTCATTGGCATTTTGAGAAAACAAAGCAGTGTCTTGATAAAACAATTCATCGTGAAGTTTAGGGATAGCCTTGCAACTGTCACTCACCCATCCATCATTTACCCCACAAGATTCTTGAGACATTGCATAAATAATCAGCATTTTTAAGTGTCCTGAAGGTGTGAAAGGTCCGCCATAAGGGGCATAAAACTCTGATTGAGCGGTTGTAAAGATTGAAAAGAAAAAAACCGGAACAAAAAACCTCTTCACAAAAAGAAAATTTAGATATGATGATGAAAACAATCAGATAAGGGCAAACATTGTGCCGATTTTAATACACTAAACATAAATAACAACTAAATTTATCAGAAAAGATTTCATTTAAGAAGTCGATTTAGACATTTCTATCATGAAAGAACAAGCAGTTAATCTTCACATAATTTTTCAAATTTAGTTTCAGAATATATAGCACAAACTTGATTTAAAGCAAAAAAACAAATTTGTTTTAACATTGGATTAGCTTAAAAAGAAATTCTTGATTATTGAACTTCTGTAAAATCAGTTATTAATCCCCCCGTTGTAAAAGATAAAGATTCAGATTTTAACTTTTAGTTAAATTGAATATTTTCACTACTTACTCATTTACTTCATTTAAACCTATTTTTTTAGTTTGATTAATTATCTCAAACACTAAAATCATATCTAATTAAGTATTTTTACTCACAAATAATAAAATTAAAACATTTAAAAATAATATAATGATTGTTTGATTAATTTTTTCAATATTTAAGTTTGATTTTTAACTTTCAAGTACTATTTTTGTAATGTTGTTAACCTTAACACGTATCTATTAACTTAAAAACTATTATCTTTATGGAACAAGTTTCTTTTACCGTCAACAATCTCTGGATGATGATATCAGCAGGATTGGTCTTCATTATGCATTTGGGATTTGCATCCTTGGAAACAGGTCTCACTAGATCTAAAAATGCAACCAACATTCTATTTAAGAACACCGTGATTCCGGGAATCGGGCTGTTAACTTATGCATTATGGGGATTCAACATCATGTATCCGGGAGGGGATTTTGAAGGTGGATTTTTTGGTTTTGCAGGTTTTGGAGTATTCATGGGTGAAGGTGGCGACACTGCTACTTACAATCCGGGGTACACTTATTGGACAGATTTCTTGTTCCAAGCAATGTTTGCTGCAACTGCTGCTACAATTGTTTCTGGTGCAGTAGCCGAACGTGTTAAATTGGGTAGTTTTCTTTTATTTTCTATTCTCTTCGTAGGTATAACTTACCCTATTATTGGATTCTGGAAATGGGGCGGAGGTTTTTTAAATACAATGGCTACTCCTTTCTATGATTTTGCAGGTTCTACTTTGGTACACTCTGTTGGCGGTTGGGGTGCTTTGGCAGGTGTTTTGTTGCTCGGGCCAAGAATAGGTAAATATGTAGAAGGTAAAGTTATTCCGATTCCGGGACATAATATGCCTTTGGCTGTTATAGGTACATTTTTACTATGGTTGGGCTGGTTCGGATTCAATGGAGGTTCTGTTCTTTCAGCTGATCCGGCATTGGTTTCTAAAGTATTGGTAACTACAAGTATATCTGCCGCAGCAGGAGCAATAGCATCTGCAATCACTATTTTGATTATCAGTAAAAAGGCTGATTTGAGTATGACATTAAATGGAATTCTTGCAGGATTGGTGGGGATTACTGCCGGAGCTGATCAAATGTCAGTTACTGATTCAATAATAATTGGATTGATTTCCGGTGTTTTGGTTGTGTTATCTGTAATATTTTTTGACAAGGTTAAAATTGATGACCCTGTGGGAGCAATTTCTGTACATTTGGTTTGTGGAATTTTTGGCACACTAGCCGTAGGGATTTTTGGAAAATTAAAAGGAATAGACCAGATAATCAGTCAATTGATTGGAATTGGTGCTGCTGGTGCATTTGCTTTTGCAACCGCCTTTTTGTTATTCTTCTTATTAAAGATTTCAATGGGAATCAGGGTTTCCGCAGAAGAAGAAATGGAAGGTTTAGATACACATGAGCATGGAACTAATGCTTATGAAATATAATGTAAAGATTTTATGTTGATTGATTTGGAAATGCATTAGTGCAAATCAAAAACACCCGCTTTTGGCGGGTGTTTTTGTTGAAAGTGACAGTAGATTAACTACAAGATTATATATCAAATCCTCTGTACATTCTTTTTGCAGCAGAGACATTTGCTACATTTTGATTTTTGAAGAAGTTTACGCCTCTATAAGTGAACTCTTTAGCAGCATCAACATTCTTAACAATCAAATTTTTAGTGAATCTCACTCCTCTGTAATAGAAGTATTTTACGGCTCTGTTATCCATGACACAAACATTTAATTGTTTAACATATGCAAATATACGAAACTGTTTATCAATTAGTTATGTGTCAATTTCTTGCATTTTTGGTTCTAAATTCAGGCATTTTTCTTGAAAAAACTATTTAACTTCAAAATCTTACTTCAAGCTTTAACCTGAGTTAACAAAATATTAATACAAAATCAGAAATCAGGTTATTTTTTAAGGTTTGAAATTGAAAATAGCAAATTTAAAAAAAATGATTTTTTTTAAAAAAACCTAACAACTTATTCCTAAGTAATTGATAATCAAATACAAAAAAAATTCACAAGCCACCAATAAAGATGACTTGTGAATTTAAATAATGAATAAAAAAGCAGTTTTGAATTACAACACTGTCAAATTTTGAATTAAAGGTGAATCACTTCACCATAAGCGTCAGCTGTTGCTTCCATGATGGCTTCGCTCATTGTTGGGTGTGGGTGAACAGCTTTGATGATTTCATGACCTGTGGTTTCTAATTTTCTAGCGACCACAACTTCAGCAATCATTTCAGTCACATTTGCACCAATCATGTGGCAACCCAACCACTCGCCATATTTAGCATCGTAAATCACTTTCACAAACCCATCTTTTGCTCCGGCTGCACTAGCTTTTCCTGAAGCAGAAAAAGGGAATTTACCTACTTTCACTTCATAACCTGCTTCTTTAGCAGCTTTTTCAGTGAGCCCTACAGATGCAATTTCCGGTGTGCAATAAGTGCAACCCGGAATGTTTCCATAATTTAAAGGCTCAGGATGATGCCCTGCTATTTTCTCTACACATATGATGCCTTCTGCCGACGCAACGTGTGCCAAAGCAGGTCCATTAGTGATATCACCAATGGCAAAAATGCCTTGTTGGTTGGTTCTGTAAAACTCATCTACTATCACTTTCCCTCTGTCTGTAGCAACTCCTACTTCTTCGAGCCCAAGACCTTCTAAGTTCGTGACCACACCTGCTGCAGAAAGCACAACATCACACTCAATAATTTTTTCACCCTCAGGTGTTTTCACTTTCACTTTGCAAGCATTTCCTTTGGTGTCAACAGACTCAACAGAGGAATT
>JBDNDT010000238.1:0-4937 GCA_046718985.1 Cytophagales bacterium | reverse complement strand
TGCTCAATTGAAATGGGTTCGTGTTCATCACTTTTGCTTTTGAATGAACATCTTTGCAATTAAGAAGTTCTTTAAGCACCTCTGATTCAGAAAGTTCACCCACCCAACTGACTTTTATTCTAAATTGATAAGCACAATCAAAGAGCATTTTTGCGCCCCATGCTGAAAGTTTGATTACAGCAGGGCCACTCAATCCCCAATGGGTGATGATCAAAGGTCCGATTTGTTCTAATTTCAGGTCAGGCAATGAGATTTTTGCATTTTGAACAGAAACACCCATTAAATCAACCAAAGACCAATTAGGAATGTTGAAGGTGAACAAAGAAGGAACAGGATCAATGATGTTATGACCAAGGTCTGCAATCAATTGATAACTTTCTTTTTTGTTGCTTCCCCCAATGGCAACAATAACTTTGTCAAAATCTATAATTTTGTCTTTGATTGAAAGACTAAAAGTTTCTCCCTTTTTTTTTATTGAAGTCACAGTTGAGTTAGATTTAATTTCAATGTTGGTTTTTTCTGCCAATTTCAAAAAACAATCAACAATGGTTTGACTAGAGTCTGAAATCGGAAAAACCCTGCCATCAGGTTCTGACTTTAAAGAGACACCGTTTTGATTAAGCCACTTCACCATGTCATTTTGAGAAAATGATTTGAGCATTTCCCTGAACTTTTTTTCACCTCTTGGATAATATTTCGAGAAACTTACAAGATTTTTTTCTGAATTTGTCACATTACATCTGCCTCCTCCTGAGACCAAAACCTTTGATAACAACTTGTTTGTTTTTTCAAATATCACCACATCACACTGTGGGTCAACCAACTTACAGTTTATGGCTGAGAAAAAACCACTAGCTCCACCACCGATGATTGCTATTTTCAACTATTAAAAGTTTTAAAGAAACATTACAAATATGGATAAAACCATCTTTAATCACTAACTAAACCATTCACTGAAACGTAGAAGCGTAAAGTCATAAATGTGAAGTGATTGTTTTTTACATGGCAAAAATACAATATTATAGAATTGGTTTAATGGCAATGGTTTATATCGTTGTTGTCATTTTAACGATATTCACACCGAAGTCAAATCATGAGCATTCACTCAAGCCCATTTCAGAATTTTCAGGTGAAGAAATTGATACGTTGCAGATTAATTATATTTTAAAACAGTCTGAAAAACAACTTAATATCAATTTAGAACATTCGTTTTCTTTGGCAAGAAGAGCTTTAGTGCTTTCAAAATCAGTGAGCTATCACAAAGGAATGGTCACATCAGAACTGCTGATGGCAAAATATTATTTTCAGAAAAATGATCATGCCAAATGTGTCAAATATGCGTTTAAGATTGTGAAAATGGCAGAGCAAGTTGATGATTATGAAATGCAATGCCAATCTTACCACTTGATTGGAATGGTTTTTTTGATGCAAGATATGTATGAAGAAGCGCAAGATTTCTTCATTAAATCGCTCAAATTGGCAGAAGAAAAGAAAGATAAAAGATTGCAAGCTGTTGCATTTATCAAACTTGGATTGGTTTATAAAGATAAATTGGATTACTATCAAGCTATTACTTATTTTAAAAAATCTAAAAAGCTTTTTGAAGACATTGGAATTCATGAAGGAATCTCTGATTGTTATACCGAATTAGGATTGATTTATACAGCTCAAAGAAATTATTATTATGCAGAAGAATCATTTAAAAAAGCACTATATAACATTCAAGAAGATGACCCTCATATTCCTTTATGTTACATTCATTTAGGGAATATTTATCTCAACAAAAGAGAAGTTGTTCAAGCTTTGGATTATTATAGGTTGGCTGAAATTGCAAAATCAGCAAAAGAAGATAATTTGAGTTTTGCACTTTCAAATCTCTGTCAATCCATTGCATATTCGCAGATGAAGAATTGGGACTCGACAATCGTTCATGCTTATCAAGCAATTGAAGCAGCAAACAAGGTGAGCAACAAAGATATAGTGAGTAAATCTTATGCTCATTTAGCTCAAATCTTTTATCAAAAGGGTGATTTTAAAAAAGCATTTGATTATCAAAAAAAGGTGAATTTGCTTCAAGACAGCATTTTAAATGAAAATAAAAACTGGGAAATCGGAAAACTGCAAGCCAAATTTGAGTTTGCTTCAAAAATTGAAGAAGAGGAAAAACAATTGAAGAAAGAGCAAGCACAACTAAAAGAACGCATTGCTAATCATTATTTATTAATAGGTACTTTTTTGCCCCTTCTTTTTGCCTTGACTTTTATGGTGACTAACGCTAGTGTGAGTTCAACAGTGCTGAAAGCACTTTCATTCGTAACCATCATCTTGGGATTTGAATTTATTTTGGTGGTCTTAGACCCTTACATTGAAGAATATACCGGTGGAATTCCTATTACAAAATTGGCAATTAATTCATCGTTAGCTTTGATGATGGCTCCTGTCCACCATTATCTTGAAAGGTATTTATTGAAAAGAGCCTCAAAAAGAAAAGAGAAAAAACTTGAGATTAAACATATTGAATCGCAAATTGCGGTATGAATTACACACAACAGCTATCACTTTTTAAGTTAATCTTATGTTTGGTTTCGGGTTATCTGATTTCACAAAATGAAGCTCTCACTTTAGAATCTATTTGGAAGTCCAAAAATTTTATAGTGAATTTAAAAAGTGAGTTAAAATGGACCCCTAATGGTAACAGTTATACCCAAATAGTGAAAAATACCACATCCGGATCATTTGATATTGCCAAATTTGAGTTGACTTCGGGTTTGTTGAAAGATACTGTGTTAAAGGGGGAAATATTAAAAAAATATGATCCAACAAAAGATTGGGTTTACTCAGATTATTTATTGAATTCAACAGAAACTCATCTCTTAGTTGCAATCAACGAAGAACCAATTTACAGACACTCTTCGCAAGCAGAGTATTATTTAGTGAATTTGAAAAATAAAAAAGTTTTACCTCTTTGCTCTTGTTTCAAAGTTTCTTTAGTGGAGTTTTCACCCGATGGAAAGTTGGTGAGTTTTGTGAGAGAAAATAACTTGTATATTTTCGACATTGAATCACAAAAAGAAATTCAAGTGTCTGATGATGGGCTTTCAAATCATGTCCTAAATGGAATGCCTGATTGGGTTTATGAAGAAGAATTCTCTATTAAAAAAGCTTACACATGGTCTATAGACAGTAAGTTTTTAGCTTTTTTGAGGTTTGATGAAAGCAAAGTGCCATTGTACTCTTTGCAGAAATGGGGAGAGGGTCTATATCCGGTTTCGGAAAAATATAGATACCCAAAAGCCGGAGAAAATAACTCTAACATCAAATTAAAAGTCTATGATGTGATGAGAAAAAATACTACCACTCTTTCGGTTGAGGGAAATAATGAACAATATATTCCAAGAATAAACTTCATCAACGAAAACAGCTTGTTTGTTCAAACCTTAAACAGATTACAAAATGATTGGAAAATATTAAGATATAAGTTGCCTGAAAATAAATTAGATACAATTTATTCTGAGAAGTCTAATACTTACATTGAAATCACCAATGACTTATTTTTTTTCGAATCAGAACAGCAGTTGATTATCTCATCTGATAAGAGCGGATTTAGGCATTTGCTTTCTGTAGATCTCAAAACAAAACAAGAAAAGCAACTCACCAATGGCAATTGGGAAGTTGATAAAATTTTAGGTGCTGACAGCAAAACTGGGTGGATTTATTTTACTTCGAACATTGATGGAGTTCGATTTAAAAACTTGTATAGATATAATCTTTTCAATGATCAACTTACCTCTCTTTCAGAAAGAAATGGGAATTATGAAATAAGACTCTCACCTGATCATAAATTTTACATTCAGAACTATTCAAACATAAAAACACCGCCTGTCATTTCTGTTCATCTCAACGATGGAAGATTGATTAGATTTTTGGAAAAAAACAGCAATGTGACAGATTTTTTAAAAAAATTGAAACTTGGAGAACCTGAGTTCACAACTCTCAAAACACCTGATGATGTTGAACTTGAAATTTGCATCTTGAAGCCAAGAGACTTCGATAAAAAGAAAAAATACCCCACTTTGTTCTATGTTTATGGTGGTCCGAATTACCAAGTTGTTTTAGACATGTGGCAGTATAACAATTATTTATGGCATCAATTTTTATGTCAACAAGGCTTTATGGTCGTGATGCTGGATCCAAGAGGAAGTGGAGGGAAAGGTAGAGAGTTTTCACATGTTAACTATATGAAGTTAGGGAGATTTGAAACCAGAGACATAACACAGGCTGCAAAAGTCATTTCAAAATGGCCAAATGTTGACTCGAAAAATATTGGAATTTGGGGGTGGAGTTACGGTGGTTATGTTTCTACACTTGCTTTAGCAATGGGAAATGATGTTTTTAATTATGCCATTTCAATAGCTCCGGTCACTGATTGGAAGCTTTATGATAACATTTACACAGAAAGGTATTTGAGAACACCTAAAGAAAACCCAAAAGGATATGAGGAATATTCTCCATTGAATCACGTTGAAGAAATCAAGGGAAATTATTTGCTAGTACATGGCACAGCTGATGATAACGTGCATGTGCAACATAGCATGTTGATGCAAAAAGCTTTGGTAGATGCAGAAAAACAGTTTCAGTATTTTGTTTATTCTGATAAAAATCATGGGATTTATGGAGGTGTAACCAGATATCACTTATACACAATGATGTTCAATTTTATCAAAAGCAATCAAAAATAAAGTCAAAACATGTCAAATTCTAAAGATGTAATAAGTACCTCATCTCTGAACATGATTGAAAATTTGAAGTATAGGTTTGAAAAGTTATCTCCTTTAAAAGATTCTTTGGATTGGAAATTTATTGAGCAGAAGCTAAAGTCTTCTCCGGAAAAATTATTGATATTAGAAAAGGCTTTCCTTCAATCCTATAAACACCTG
>JBDNDT010000237.1:0-4944 GCA_046718985.1 Cytophagales bacterium | reverse complement strand
GACCCGATACCCTCTTTGTTTTAGTTACAGGAAGAGACTTATTAGGCTGTCAAAACCAAGCCACCATCAGGGTGATTGGGGCAGAGAAACCTGTTTTGACTGTTGCAAGTGATTCTGTTTGTGAAGGAAACGTTTTAACTTTCAATGGAAGTCCTCAAAATATTTCAAAATTAACACCATATCAACCTTTCGTTTTCTGGACAAACAATCAAAATGATACACTTGTAAAAAATTACATTTTGGAAACATCAAGCTCGGGAGACTATAAGTTCTTTATGAAAATAGGAGAGTGTGAAGCTTCCAAAACGGTGACTGCAAATTTCAATTCCTTTCCATTGTTGGATTTGAAAAACTTCCTTAAATTTTGCAGTGATTCTGCAAGTTCAATCATTTTAGATGCGGGCTTGGGTTCGCTCAATGCTAATGATTCATTAACGATGAAATATTTGTGGTCAACCGGCCAGACCACAAGAAGAATCAGAATTGCTGACGAAGGAATTTACAAAGTGAGTGTAACCAACAAAAGCAATTGCACCACAACTGACAGCATTAGGGTTGTTGACAGATGTCCGCCTTTGATTTTCATTCCTGATGCCTTCACACCGACTGTTAAAGGTGCTAATGAGAGAGCATTCGTAAAAGGAAAACATTACACCAACTTTAGCATCACCATTTTCAATCGTTGGGGTGAGGTGGTGTTTTATTCTGATGACAAAAACGAATCTTGGGATGGTACTTATCGTGGAGAGCCAGTTCCTGTTGGTGTTTATCCTTATATCGTGAATTACGAAGGTGTTCATGAAGAGTATAGAGGTCCTTATAGTCAAAGAGGAAGGGTCTTGGTTATAAAATAGACAATCAATTGTATAGAACTCAAAAAATCAATACTTTGTAGCTGTCGAAGAGCCTCAAAGAAACTCTTTCTAAAGTTTTTAAAATGTGTTTATAACGCCATGGCTTTCATGGCGTGACTTTGGTTGATTAATTTTGTGAAATCAACAGTTCAAACTTATGAAAGCAAATTTAATTTTATTGACCTTCTTAATTTCAATTTCCTCCATATTTGCCCAACAAAACATTGTGGAGAAGTATGGACGTCTTCAAGTGAATGGCAATTATATCTTAGGAGAAAAGGGAGACACAGTCCAGCTCAGAGGTATGTCATTCTTTTGGAGTCAATGGATGGGTCAATTTTACAACGAATCATGTGTGAAATGGCTCAAAGATGATTGGAAATGCACGGTTTTGAGGCCTGCAATGGGGGTTGAGATGGGAGGTTATATTGACAACCCTTACTATGAAAAAGAAAAAGCATTTGCTGTGATTGATGCTGCAATAAAACATGGGCTTTATGTTATCATGGATTATCACAGCCATGAAGCTCATCTCAAACCCGAACTAGCTGTCAAGTTTTTTGGAGAAGTAGCCAGAAGATATGGAAATTACCCAAATTTGATTTATGAACTCTTCAATGAACCACTCCAAGAACACAGTTGGAAAGATGACATCAAGCCTTACTGTGAGTTGGTGATAGCTGAAATCAGAAAATATGACCCTGATAATCTGATTGTTTGTGGAACGAGACAATGGTCACAGTTAGTAGATGAAGCGGCAAGCGAACCTATAAAAGATACTAATGTTGCTTACACCATCCATTTTTATTCCGGCACACACAAAAAATGGCTTAGGGATGAATGTGAAAAAGCACTTTCAAAAGGTGTTGCACTTTTTTGTACTGAGTTTGGCACATGTCATGCTTCTGGAAACGGAAGTTATAGTCCGGAAGAAACCAAGATTTGGTTTGATTTTTTAGATAAACACAAAATTTCATGGTGCAATTGGTCAATTGCCGACAAACTTGAAACCGCTTCGGCTTTGCAGCCAGGGGCAGATGGAAAGGGTGGGTGGAAAATGTCATTCCTGACAGATTCAGGAAAATTAGTAAGAAATGAACTTATCAAAAAGAACAGCCCAATATTAGATTCATTGAAAACTGAAACTAAGCCTAAATGAAGTCTTTTATCTATTTTTAATTCAATCGTTTTGAATTGTTAAAAATGAAATTGTTACCCCGAATAGAAAAATCTGTTTGACTTAATTTAGGTGTGTTTCAGTTTTATCAAATAGGAATTGATTGCCAAATTGATTGTTTAAAGCTTCTAAAATCATGAAAATAGCTTGATTCACGGATGCTTTTATGTTGTAGTCTCTGAGATTTGTGAGATGAAGTTTTTTGCTTGACAATTCATTTTTTAAAAAGAGGCTTAGCCAAACTGTTCCGACCGGCTTTGATTCAGTTCCTCCCTCAGGTCCGGCAATTCCGCTAATTGAAATTGAAATGTCAGTATCAAAAAGCTTAGAGACAGCCATAGACATTTCATTTACACATTCTTCGCTTACTGCTCCGTAAGTTTCCAGCGTTGAAGGATTCACACCCAGTATTTTCATTTTAACTTCATTGGAATAAGCTACTACTGATCCCTTGAAGAATGATGACGAGCCGGAAATTGAAACAATTGCTGATGACAATGCGCCTCCTGTACAACTTTCAGCGGTTGACAATGATAAATTGAAGTATTTTAGATATTCCGCGAGCGCTTTTTCTGGTGTGTAATCATTCCAAGCAACCAGATTTTTCCCTAACAAAGGAACAATCTTTAAAAATTGATTTTCTAAATCTTCTTGGGATATTGAATCTGAGAGTCCATTCAATCTCAATCTCACAGACCCAAAGCTGGGCAAATAAGCCAATTTGATATTTGAGGGCAACTTAGATTCCCAATCTTTTAGTTTGTCAGCCAAAACCGATTCACCAATGCCCATGGTGAGAATGGTTTTGAAGTTTAATTTCTCAACTTTAAAATGTTCGATGGCTACATTTTTGAAGTGGTTGTTGAACATTTCTTTCATTTCAACAGGAACTCCCGGAAAAACGGCTAACATTTTTCTCTCATTTTTTCTCAACAATCCGGGTGCCGTGCCAATATCATTCCAAATAATAGAAAATCCATCAGGAATCAAAGCTTGTTTTTTGTTCAAATCGTTCATCACTCTGCCTCTTCTTTGAAACAAGTTTTGAATGTGGTCTTCAATGCTTTGGTCATAAATCAAATCACTGTTGAATGCATGAGCAATTGATTCAACAGTTAAATCATCATTAGTAGGACCTAAACCACCTGTGGTTATAACTAAATCATAATCATTCCAAGCATTCAATACCTCATTTTCAATCACTTCTTTTATATCCGGAATAGACAGTTTTTGGGAAACTATAAATCCTATTGTTGTGAGTTGTTGGCTCAACCATTGTGAATTAGTGTCAAGAATTTGCCCAATCATAATTTCATCTCCAATAGAAATTATGATAGCTTTTGGTGAATGATTGATCATTTTGAGATTAAAAATTTAATCTTCGTGAGTCTTCCTTGCAAGAAAAGATTCAAAAAATAAATACCATTGGGTTGACCTGAAAGGTCAATTCTATTTTCTCCCATCACCAGATTCTTTTGCTCAATGACCCTCACACCTATGATGTTATCAATTGTGAGATAATTTCCCGGTGAATTATCAGGAATTTCAACGATGAGATATTCCTTAGCAGGATTTGGATAGACCTTTAAATAACCCATGATGCCTTCCAAAAGCGTGGTGATGAAATTGCTAACGGTTATCTTTCTGGTTATTGTGTCAGAACAACCAATATTGTTAACTAAAATTGCTTTCACATCATAAGTACCATTGAATGGAAAATCGAATTCAACATACTTTCCACTATCAGTTCCTAAAGTATCAAACTGCCAATCCCAAGAAACAACGTTTGGTGTGTTGCTGGTGAAATAATATCTACCGTTAAATGGCAAGCTGGCATAAGAAAAGTCACCAATGAACTCATTTACTCTAATCCTTGCCATCACTGCATTGCTTTCAAAAATTGAATCTTTTCCTGTAACAAACAAAATAGTGTCAGAACTCAACGAATCAAATGTTAATCTTTGACCAACAAAATCAGGATTTTGACCAAGAGGGAAATCCTTATAAAATCCAAATAATTGACCATTGGAAGGTTGAATTGCTGTCGATTGCTTTACACAAGCATTCACCACAGAAACTCGGGGGGTTGGTGATGTTCTCGCAGATCTATACCTATTCATGGCAACATTTGATATTTGTTGAACACTTGCAAGATCTGTGCTTGCTATCAGTGCGAGGGCTAATGTTCTTCTTTCTCCCGGTTTAAAGTTGTCAAATGTTCCACCAATTAAATGAGCAATGTCAGTTCCTAAAGATTGATTATAACCTGCTTGAGCATTTGAAATTCCTGCATTCATGAATGTATATTTCAAACCATCCGTGAATGTCGTACCCAAGGTGTTGATGTCAATTGAACGAAAAATGGGTGATACATTAGGAGAAAGGATTTTTATGGCACTATACATACCATTTGTCAACGTGTTAAAAGCAACACCCATGTTTCTCTCGCTGTCCCAAAAAGAACGATTTTTGGCGAAAAAGAAATTATCATTTGTTCCGATTGCCGGCAAATCCCAGTCAAAAAATATACCGGCATGAATTTTATCATAAACACTATCAGTGTTATTAGTCAATACATATTCAACAATAACATAATTATTGTTTGCTTCTCCATTGTAAGCAAAAACGTTTTGTCTGATGTCTATACCCAATTTAAACCTTCCGGTATCTGTATATCTATTGGTGATTAATTTATCAGCGTATCCTGCATTAGAGAATCTTAGAAAGTCGGTTTGCATGAAATCAGCTTTTTGGGTGTTTTGAATTCTGATACAGTCTGAGAGATTTCCTTTATTGCTGGCAATTATCAAGCCTCCTTCATAAACCAAATTTGTGTTATTTCTTCTATATCCACTTCCGCGAGGGCCACCTATATTGCTGAATCCTAAACGACCATTGTTGATGATACTGAAA
>JBDNDT010000236.1:0-4957 GCA_046718985.1 Cytophagales bacterium | reverse complement strand
AACCAAAGGAAAAGTTGTATTCACCACTGAATATGCAGTGCCTGTAACTGAAATACTAGCAATGTTCAAAGGAGCATCACCTGTATTTCTGACTGTGAATTTAACGGTGTTTGGAGAGCTGGTAGCTGTTGTTCCCATCGCAACGCTTCCCCCAACAGGGATAGAAGTTCCATCTCTGAAGATAGTGATATTTGGTGCTGTTGTGTTTGGAGTTCCGTTACCTATTATAGTGAAAGTGTATGTGCCTTCATCTGGGTCGTTGCTTTGAATTGTTACTGTTGCAGTTTTTGGTCCGTTTGTTGTGGGCCTGAACTCAATGGTGAAGTTTGCAGTTTGGCTTTGGTTTAAACTTGCAGGAACTGAACCAGCACTCAACACAAACTGACTAGCATTAGCACCTGTGATTGAAACTCTTGGAGAACCAGTAAGATTCAATGCCGCAAAACCCAAGTTTTCGATAGTGAAAGTGATGGTTTTTCCCGATGAAGCAGGTGGTATTGTCTGTTGATTTTGGAAATCATAAGTTGTGCCTGTTAGGACATTAACAGTACCAACTCTCACATTGATGTCTTGAATTGAAGTCGTTCCATTTTTCCAGAAGTTTCCTGTTTGCATAAAAAGTGAAAGCACTCTCAAAGTGTTTCCATAATAACCTGATAAGGTGAAGTTTTGGATTTGGTCTTTCACTTGAACTGTTCTGGTGTACATGTTGTTCTTCAAGGTCTGAGATGCTGTTGAAGATGCGAAAACAGCCATGGCAAATGTTGAAACAAAAGAGGCGTTTGTTGCATATCCGGGATAATTTGTGCCATTCTGATACAAAGGGCCACCGATGTTATTTACCCCTCTTCCGTTTACATAAGTTGCAATCTTATTTACAATTGTTAAAGCTTGAGAAGCTGTGGTCGTACCATTCCAGATGATGTCATGTGCCATTCTCCATGGATTTCTACATGCGTCATAGCCATAACCATCAGTTGCTGCATAGCCCAAACCACCAGGGTTACATGTGTTTCTTTGACCTTGAGGGTTTGACCAATCTGATACTAAACCTGTTGTTGCGTCAGCATTTGCTGTTACCAAGTTGTAAGATGCTGTCACTGCTGAGTTCCATCTGCTTGAATTGTTTGTATTTCTGATAGCAAATTCTCTAAAGTAAGCAGGTGATTGGTATGCAGGGTTTCTACAGTTGTCACCAAATCCCCAGCCGTCACCATTGATTAACTGGTTTGATGAAGGATGCAGTTCCCAGGTGACAATGTTATTCATTAATGTTTGTGCTTCCGCACTGTAGTCATATGGCGAATTAATATTTGGCCATTGATTTTCAGCAATCAATAATGCATATGCCGCATCCACTTCTGCGTCAGCCGCGCCATTTTGACCGCTCACTCCTGTGCAACCGTCAATTCTCCAGTGCATGAAGCCACGGCTGTTTGAATGAAACTTATAATAATTCCATAAGCCATCGAAAAGGTCTTTATCCGCAGCGTAAGCGGCAAGTAACATACCATAAGCAATGCCTTCAGATACGGTTCTGTTAGGTTCATCGAATTTTACGCGATATCTTCTTGGGCTTGCATTACATTGAACTACATAATTGTCTTTCCATTCATTGTAAGCATTGGCAGCGTCTTGAGATCTGCCATATTGACCACCTGTTGGTAGGTTGGTAGGGAGCGTAGCACCAACATAAGTAGAATTTGAACCGAAAGGTACAACCGCTCCACTTGGCGTATTAATTTGGGCCGTTAGGGCTGATGTCACCATGACTAGGCATAGCCACAGAGAACTAAGTAGTTTGTGTTTCATAAAACCGATTAAAGTAGTTATTAATTTTCGCTTAAAGTTATATTCTAAATCAGAAAAATCCAAAAAAAGATAATTAAATCGGTGTTAATGGATTTTAATTGTTTGTTGTTTAAGTAATTAAATTTTGTTTAAATGTTTTTTGGACTTTACTTTTTAAGAAAGAAAAATAAATTGGTGCTGAATCTAATATCGAAAAAAAAGGAATTAACCTTGTTTGGAAACTTTGCATTAGAATTGGATGGTTTGATTTGGGATTAAGTTAGCGTTTAGGGGGGGATTATTTTGCCGAGTGTGAAAAAAGTTTGCAAAGTACTTTTGTATTTGCGCGAGGGATGTGTAGGGCAGCCGACGATAGGAAGGCTGGCCAAGAAAAAGGGCTTTTGAAAACCTAAAAATTAACAAAAGATTCAAAAGACCTTTTTCTTGGCGGGAGCGAAGCGAACCCCGGAACAGCCCGGCCGCAGGCGCGCCCAAAATCAAAAAAAAATTAATGGCATTTCTGATGACCTTGGTTGATGTTTATGGCTGTTTCTTATATTGATATCTGAATTGGTTTTGATTGATATTGGTGAAATCTCCAAGAATTTTGCTAAAATTGCGTATGATTGAAGTGTCGCATATCAGCAAATCTTTCGGGGAGAAAAAAGTGTTGGATGATGTTTCTTGTAATTTTGAAAAGGGCATCACGAATTTAATTATCGGCGCTAGTGGCACCGGAAAAAGTGTGTTACTGAAATGTGTGGTCGGCATTGTGAAGCCTGATGCGGGTTCTGTTTGCTATGATGGACGTGATTTTGTGACCGCAAATGAGGAAGGTCAAAAAGACATCAGAAGAGAAATGGGGATGCTTTTTCAGGGCAGCGCGCTTTTTGATTCTAAAACAGTTGAGCAAAATGTGATGTTTCCTTTGGACATGCTCACTGATATGTCAAAAAGTGAAAAAAACGACCGTGTGAATTTCTGCTTGCAAAGGGTTGGTTTGGATCATGCAGCCAAGCTTTTTCCTTCTGAAATTTCTGGTGGAATGCAAAAAAGAGTTGGTATCGCTAGGGCAATTGTGATGAACCCTAAATATTTGTTTTGTGATGAACCTAATTCAGGTTTAGATCCTCAAACTGCCATAAGAATTGACAATTTGATTTCTGAAATCACCGAAGAATTTAAAACTACGACGGTGATTGTGACCCATGACATGAATTCTGTGATGACGGTGGGAGAATATGTGGCTTTTATTTACAAAGGGCGAAAACTTTGGGAAGGCAACAAAAAAACTATTATGGAATCGGGTGTTCAAGAGCTGGATGAGTTTATATTTGCAAGCAAATTGATGAATGATTTAAAATATTACAGATTCAAATTTGCTGATGGAATTTAATGTAGGTTCAACGTTTGAATATCCGTTCGAATTTTCGCAAGAAGATATTGTTTTGTTTGCTAAGGTTTCGGGAGATCACAACCCTATTCATCTTGACGAAGATTTTGCTTCCCAATCAAGGTTTGGAAAGAGAATTGCGCATGGTATGTTTGGGGCGAGCATCATTTCAAAGGTGATGGGGATGCATTTTCCGGGTCCGGGGAGTGTTTATCTGAAACAGAGTTTAGAGTTTATGAGGCCTATGTTTGCGGGCGAAAAATATGTGGTTGAGGTGAAGGTTGAAGAAATTGATGAGAAAAAAAGAGCCAAGTTGAGCACTGTTATCAAAGATTTGACCACCAAAAAAGTGTGTACGAAAGGCGAAGCCCAGATTTTGTTAGCTTAATAAGCCTTTAAAGCCTCTTTTTTGAAAGCAAAGTTTAATTGAAATCAACTGTCGTTCAGTTTTGAATGACGAACAGAAACAACATGTTTGAAATAACCATCCAAGACATAGAAAGAGCTTATGAAAGGCTGCAAGGTGTTGCCGTTCACACACCCACTCAACTCAATGCCAGGCTTTCTGAAAAATACCATTGCAATGTTTTTTTGAAAAGAGAAGACTTGCAAGTGGTGAGGTCTTACAAGATTAGGGGTGCCTATAACTTCATGTCATCATGCTCTGAGGAGCAGTTGGCGAAGGGTGTGGTTTGTGCCAGTGCCGGAAATCACGCTCAAGGTGTTGCTTTTTCATGCGCTAGCAGCAAAGTGAAGGGTTATATTTTTATGCCCAGCACTACTCCGAGTCAAAAGGTTAATCAGGTAAGAATGTTTGGTCGTGAGTTTGTGGAAGTGATTTTAACGGGTGACACTTTCGATGATTCTTATGCTGAGGCAATTGAGTTTTGCCAAAAAAATGAAATGTTTTTCATTCATCCTTTTGACCATCCAAAAATTGTGGAAGGACAGGCAACGGTTGGATATGAAATTTTCAAGGATTTAGACGGGCGGAAAATAGATTATTTATTGGTTGCCATCGGTGGTGGAGGACTGTCATCAGGGCTTTGCAGTTATTTCAAACAGTTGAGTCCTGAAACGAAAATCATTGGAATCGAACCTTTGGGAGCACCTTCAATGTATGAGTCTTTGAAAAAAGGTCAAGTGGTGACATTAGACAACATTGATAAGTTTGTGGATGGAGCTGCGGTGAAAAGAGTAGGCGAGTTTACTTTTGGAATTTGCAAGCAGTTTTTAGATGATGTTTGGCTTGTTCCTGAGGGAAAAGTTTGTTCGACGATCATCCAATTGTATAACGAACAGGCCATTGTGGTTGAACCTGCCGGAGCTTTGACAGTGGCTGCCTTAGACATGCACCAAGAACTTTGGGAAGGTAAAAATGTGGTTTGTGTGGTGAGTGGGAGCAACAATGATTTGGGAAGGATGAACGAAATCAAAGAACGTTCTTTGATTTATGAAGGTTTGCAGCATTATTTTATCATCAGTTTTCCACAAAGAGCTGGAGCTTTGAGACAGTTTTTGGACAATGTTTTGGGACCGAATGATGACATTGTCAGGTTTGAATACACAAAAAATTCACAAAAAGAAAACGGTCCCGCATTGGTGGGCATCGAATTGAAAAACAAAGCTGATTATGCTCCTTTGGTTGAAAGGATGAAGGAGTTTGGTGTGGCTTACAAAACGGTGAATGATGACCCTAATTTGTTTTCTTTTTTGATTTGATTGTGGTATTTCTCACAGGAGTCACGGAATTTCACAGATGATTTTTTTTTT
>JBDNDT010000235.1:0-4970 GCA_046718985.1 Cytophagales bacterium | reverse complement strand
TCGAAGGCCACAGGAATTTCAACCAACCGCATTTTTTTCTCTTCAAATTTCAACACTTCAGCTGTTTTCACAGGTCGGCAACTCATCGCAATATCTGATTGACCTTCTCTAACAGAAAAGAAACCATGATTGCTTGATGTTGAAGAGACAAGAATTGTTAAATCTTTATTATCTTCATTGAATTTCTTTGCGATTTCTGCCACTAAAGGATAGGCAACTTCACTTCCTCTCACATGAACTTGAGCATAAACCGTGGAAATTACTAAAAAAAACAAAATAAAAATCCTCATAAGCCTATAAATCAATGGGTAAATATAACAAAAATACAATGATTAAGCATTGTATTTTTGTTTTTTCCATAAAGGAACTGTTGAACAAGGTTCACCAAACATGATAGATGAGGCATGTTGGAATAGATTTTCTGTCACTTTCACAAAAACCTCAAGAGGAACTTCTTTTTTGCTACAACCTTTCACAACCACTTTTGCGTTTTCGTATTTTTGATAATCAATCTCTTTAATTCTTTCAATAAACTTAACTTTAAACACATCATCGGGTTTTCCGAATTCATGTAAAATTCCATGTTGACTAAGATAAATAGAAATCAACATATATGCCCATGTAGGAACGATAGCATCAGCACTGCAAAAAATAGCCACTGTTTTTCCTTTGAAGATTGACCAATCTGTGTTTTTCAAGGCTTCTCTAAATTCTTTTTCTCTTAGAACTAATCCTTGCCAAAGCAAATTTGAAACGTCAAAAGGCGCAATTTCAGTTTCAGGATATAATTCTTCCAAGTCTAAACTAACAAGTCCACTATTGCTCACTCGATTGATTATTTCTTTTTCCATTTTTTCAAAACAACATTTGATTCACTAATAAACCATAAAATGAGTTAAATGATTTCAATAACTACTTAGTTTTTTTTTGATTGAATTTTATCAGAGATTAAGGCTTGTTTTTTGGGAAACATCAGAAAAATAAGGTTTCAAATAAAAAGGTTCAAAATATGCTGTGTTTTCGAATGCTGATTTCAAATATGATTCGTAAGCAAGAATTCCTATCTGTTTGGCAGAAGGATATATGTTTTCTAAGATTTCAAATCTGTTATTTTCTGTTATGAACTGTTTCACTTTGATTGCACCATCTCCAAAGAAAAGAGTTTTATTAGGGTTGAATTTTTCAAAGAATAATGGATTCAGCACAACTGCTTCAGTGTCGTTTATGAAATTCAAATCATCGTCAAAACTAGCAGTGTAAACTTCCATTCTTCTAGCGTCAAGCATAGGAACAAAGAAAAGATCATTTAGTTTTGTATGTGTTTTTATTTGAAGAGCTAGTGCTTTTAATGTGTTAATTCCAATTAGAGGAATATCCAATGCGAAGCATAAACCTTTAGAAAATGAGACTCCGATTCTTAATCCGGTGTAAGAACCCGGACCTTTTGAAACTGCAACAGCAGATAAATCTTTATAAGACAGTTGATGGTCATTTAATATTCTATCTGAATAAACCTTAATTAACTCAGAAGATGACTTTTCAACAAATGTTTCATAAGTCGCCAAAGGTTTGCTATCAACATTCAAGCTGACAGAACAAACCTTGGCGGAAGTTTCAATTGCTAATATTATGGGTGTTATCACTTCTTTTTAGCAAGCAAAGAATTGAATTTTTGCATGTCTTTAAACAAATTGACAGCCTCTTTCACCTCAGCATCACTGTCAAAAGAAGCTTCTATACTTCCCTTTTGCAAGTAATATCTTGAAACGATTTCTTTTCTTAATGATTCAGAAATTTCACTTTTGAATTTAATTAAATCATTTTCTTTGTTGTGTGAAACTTTGCTTTTTAAGTTGTCTAATTGAACTTTGATGTCATCATAATATTTTTCCTTTTTTGATATAGTCGAAAGGTCTTCTAGTGTTTTTTCAACCTTAGTGATATAGTCATAATCCTTGTCTTTCAACCATTCAACAAATTTTGAATATTCTTTATCACTGATTTTGAAAGCCCTTGCTGATTCAATTTTTGGGTTTTCGTAATAAAACTTTGTGGCATAATCAAAAATTAAGTTTTTCTGCAATATGCTGGTTAGAATAGCAGGTGTTTCAGACCTTTCTACAATGATATCAGGTTCAACACCCCCTCCGTCATAAACTGTTCTACCGTTTTTAGTTTTAAATTCTTTTTTCAAAGAATCAGCAATTTTTCCTACACTTCCGTCTTCGTTTCTATTTGTGTAATCAATTGCTTGAATGCAACGACCACTTGGAATGTAATATTTTGCAGTAGTCACTTTCAGCTGAGAGTTGTGGCTCAATTGTCTAGTTGCTTGCACCAATCCTTTACCAAATGTTTTTTGACCAATTAACACTCCTCGGTCATAATCTTGAATGCTACCGCTCACAATTTCAGATGCAGAGGCACTTTTGCTTGAAACCAAAACAGCAATCGGAATTTCAACATCTAAAGGTTGGTTCAATGACATATAAACTTTGTTCCATTCCTGCACTTTACCCTTAGTGCTCACAATTTCTTTGTCTTTGGGAATAAATAGATTAGTGATATTGATGGCTTCCATCAACAACCCGCCCGGATTGTCCCTCAAGTCGAAGATTAAGTATTTCATTCCTTTTTCTTTCAGTTTATTGATGGCTTCTTTCACTTCTTTTGAGGCATTTGAGGTGAAATCAGTCAATTGTAAATAACCGACCTCATCTGTTACCATACCATAATATGGTATATTATCAATTTTAATTCTTTGTCTGGTTATTTCAAAATCTAAAAGTGTAGCATTTCCATTTCTTTTCACTTTTAGTTTCAATTTGGTACCCGCTTGACCTTTCAAAAGTTTGCTGACTTCAGTGGTGTTTTTACCCTTCAAATCAATGTCATCGATTTTATATAATTCATCACCAATTTTGAGGCCTGCATTATGAGCAGGATAGCCTTCATATGGCATCAGAATCATGGCATAATCTTTTCTTTTTCCAATAACTGCGCCAATTCCGCCATATTGACCTGTGGTTTGGGTTCTATAATCTTCAATGTCATCTTCCGGAATATAATTGGTGTAAGGGTCTAAAGACTCTAACATTTCATCAATTCCGGTTTTGATAAGCTTGTTTGGGTTGATTTCATCAACATAATAATAGTTCAATTCCTTGAACAGAGATGCAAAAATGTCTAAGTTTTTAGCAATGTCGAAATAACGATCGGTTAAGCTGCTTTTGAATGACAAAAGTCCTAAACCTGACAATGTTATCAAGGAGACAACTACTATATTCCTAAATTTCTTTGTTTTCATTCGCATCAATTTGAAATCTTAAACGTCTAAAAGCATTGTTTAGTTTCTCAAAGAGAACTTTATGTTCGAGAATCTCTTTTCCTAAAAAGATTATTGCAAAAGAACCAAAAGGTATGCCAAGTTCTTCGTGAAAATTATGTTTTTGCAATCTGTAAGCTTCCCTTATTTTTCTTATGATTTTTTTTCTGTCAACCGACTTTGGGAACTTTTTCTTTGGACATGATATCAAAACGGAAAAAAATGATGCCTCTTTTTTGGGCAAAAAGTAAATTTTGAATGGATATGAAAAAACCGAGACTCCTTTATCAAAAAGCTCGGTTATTTCTTTTTTCGAACAAAGTCTTTCTGATTTAGAAAATCTAAATACTTTGCCCAAAATTTTTAAGTATTAGAATTAACGCTTGTGCAACTTTTCGTCAGAAACAGTCAGTTTTTTTCTGCCTTTTCTTCTGCGCGCTGCCAACACTCTTCTGCCGTTTGCAGTAGCCATACGCTCTCTAAATCCGTGCTTGTTTCTTCTTTTTCTTTGTGAGGGTTGGAACGTTCTTTTCATCTTTTTATATGATTATTAAATTCTTGATTTCAATAAGAGCCTGCAAAAATAGTAAAAAAAAAATAACATTGAAAATGTTTTTTTATAATGTGGTTTTTTAAACAACTGAATTTTTTTTATTTGAAGGTCAATAATGAATTCAGGATGCTTTTTTAATTTGGGTTTAGCATTGCCAAAACTAATGAATACAACATTTTAAAGAACTAAGCCTTGAAATTAATCAAGGCTTAATTTGAAAATTTAAACATTTTGCAGTGTTTTTTCTCTCAAATTTTTGGCATTTTCAAAAAAATCTTTCGCTTGTTCAAAGAACTCTAATGCAAAGCTCTCACTAGGTTCGTTTTTGTTTATAGAAAGTGCTAAGTTTTTGAAACCTCCTTTCACTTCAATATAACCTGATTCAACAAAGTGTTTGTCGAAGTCAACCATGATGCCATACTGTGTGTTGCATTGAACTTCTTTAGTGAGTAAAAGTGCTTTGGCTGTTTGAATCAACACATTATAGCAATGATAAATTCCATCAGCCCAAATGCCTTGTTCAAATGCTTCTTGAGCTTTGGTGAGTCTTTCCGGTTGCTCAGAAAGCACAAGACCAACCATGTCAGTGATCACTCCGGCACACTCTCCTACACCTACTGCGGTTTCATATTTGTGTTCTTCACCCCAGTCAATCATGAAATCTTGGGTCAATTCATTGATAACAGATAGAGGCTTCAACAATTGATAGAAATAATTTTTGCCTTGTCTGGTGAAATAAGCATTGAAATATTCTCCTTCTTGAGCATTTTCATCGTAGTCGTTCAAAAGCAATCTCAAAGCATCAGGAATTCTTTTTGATGCCAATTTGATTACTTTTTCGGCAATCAAACCTTTTCCGTCGCCAATGATTCCACCACCCAACATCACTTGATGCGCAGGCAACACATTTTCTCCCACTTTCAAAGACATTCCATGAAAGCCAATGTTTGCCACACTATGTTGTCCACAAGCATTCATGCAACCGCTTATTTTGATTTTGATGTCATTGTTAGTGATCAAATCTGCATATTCTTCTTTCAACAATCTTTCTAGTTCGATAGCCAATCCCATTGAGCTGGCAATACCCAAGTT
>JBDNDT010000234.1:0-4973 GCA_046718985.1 Cytophagales bacterium | reverse complement strand
TGCCGACTGTTTCTCTCAGGTTTTTGCTGTCGTTATACTGCGAAGCGAGGTATCTTCTGAATCTTCCTATGTCTGACAATACTTTTGCTTTCTGAACCTCGATGAGAACTACTTTTTCTTCACCGTCTTTGAGCTTGATGGTGGCTTTGAAATCCAACCTCATCACGTTGATGGTGAAATCATTAGGCATGAGCACGCCGGGAAAAGACAAAGGAATTTCAGTGGATTGCAACTCTAAATCAGCAATCTCAATGTTGAGAATGGCGGCAATAAGTGTCTTGGCAGATGGTTTATCATCCAAGAGATATTTAAAAGCCGTGTCGAAAATAGGGTTGGCAATGAGCAACATAAATGCAAACTATATACACAAAATTAAGGTTTGAAATAGGGAAAAGCAAGGTTTGTTATGTTATCATTCAAGAGAGAAACTTCATTATTGGTGGCAACATCAACAAGGGCTGAAATCTTATAAGAACGAAATCGAATTCGCAATCAACAAAATTAAATTTAGATTTAAACAAATTTCCTTGTCTCAAAAAATTATATTTCTTAAACTTGAATGCCTAAATTCAATCATCATGAAACATTTTACCATTTTTGTATTAATTCTGAGTCATTCTTTCATCTCTGTTTCGCAATCGATTGCTGATTTCAAATCAGTAAAACCATTGTCCAAACAGCCTGATACTCTGGTTTTGCCCAAAACCCACACCTTTCAATATCTCATCAAAACTGATGATGATTTGATGGATGGAAGAAAATTAGGATCTACTTTAGATTTTACCGGATATGTGCCCATTGATGGTAGCAAGGAGGGATGGCTTTCTATAAGCTCCGAAAATGAAGTGGCTGAAACTGCCATTTTAAAAATAAAATTAGATGCCACAAAGGGAAAATGGGAAATCTTAAATTCAGGAAAAGTAGATTATTATTCACCTTTTGTAAAAGATGCAATTCACACTGTCTCTAGGTTTTGTTCAGGAACGGTGACCCCTTGGGGAACGGTGATTGTGGCTGAGGAAAACGACAAAGAAGGCGACGGAAACAAAGATGGCTATCATGATGTAGGTTGGTTGATTGAACTAAACCCTTATAAATGGCAAATTCAAACTGTTGACCCACAGTTAAGACCTCAAAAGCTTTGGGCAATGGGAAGGTTTCAACACGAAAATGTGGTAATTTCATCTGACAATCGCACATGCTACATGGGTGCTGACAGTAAAAAATTTGGTTATGTTTACAAATATGTAGCGAAAAGACCTTTCAACTTAGCAGAAGGCGATTTATATGTTTTGTGCAGTGAAGGAAAAGATGTGAATGCAAGCAATGCAGTTTGGAAAAAAGTACCAAACAATACAACCGATGAAAGAAACAACACCAACAAATTGGCAGAAGCTTTAGGTGCAACTCACTATGCGGGGGTAGAAGATGTAGAAATAGGTCCTGATGGTTTGATTTATTTTGCTTGTAAATATTCAGGAAGAATTTACAGAATGAAAGATTTAGGTGAAAAAGCTGAGGTAGAAGTATTTGTAGAGTCTCAGAAATACGATGTTTTAGCAGAAGACGGTAAAAAATATTCAGCAGACTGGCATAGCGGTGAAACTGGCAGTGACAATTTAGCTTTTGACGGTGAAGGAAACTTATGGGTGTGCAATGACGGTGGTAACAATGCTATTTGGGTGGTAAGAAAAGGTCATACCCTAAAAAAGCCAAAAATTGAATTATTTGCTGAAACGCCCAAAGGTTGTGAACCCACCGGAATCACTTTTTCACCAGATTTTAAATATCTTTTCCTTTCTTTGCAAAATCCAAACTCTGTTGGAAAACAAAAAGACAAATTCGGAAAAGAGTCAGTTTATGACAGAAGCCATACAATTGTGATTGAGAGGAAGTAAAATTAAGTTTAAATGTTCGTCGGAGACAAAGTAAAATCGGTTCATGGTTTTGAAAAAGGGGTGGTGATTAAAATCATCTCCCCTACCCAAGCAGAAATTGAAACTGATGATGGATTCTTGATTCCGGTGATGAAAAAAGACTGGGTGGTCGTGAACCAAAAAGAAGCCAAATATTTTGGCGAACCCGAAAAAACGATCATTAAAACCAAAATCATCTCACAAACCAATGCTACAAACGGCATTTTTGTAGCTTGGGTGAAAGAAGGGCAAAATCAGTTATGCTATTTTATCAACAATGCTGATTATGAAGTGTTGTTCACTTTTCATGAAAAAACCAAAGATAATTCTTGGGTTTTGGTGAAAAGCACAGTCGTTGACCCTAAAGAGTTTCTATTCTTGAAGTCTTATGACGACGCACAATTCAATGCTGTCAAAACCATCGCTTTTCAACACATGATGTTGAAAAAAGGAGGAGCTGAATTGCCAAAATTGCAAAACAAAGAATTGTTTGTTAACAAACAACAGTTTAAAGAAAGTCCGGTGCAACTTCCTTTGATTGAAAAACTCGGTCAAATTATCCAAATTGATTTAGACCCTAAAGAGGCTGCAAAAGAGATTCAACAGGGTTTGCAGAAATCAATGGAAAAAGCTTCCACTCAATCCATAAAAATCATTCCACCGCCTAAAGAAGTTGATTTGCACATTGAGAAACTCTCTCCTATACATGGCATGTTAAGCAGCGGTGACATGTTCAAAATCCAAATGAAAGAGTTTGAATCTTGTCTTGACAGAGCAATTGCTTGTGGGATGGATGAAATCGTGTTTATCCATGGTGTTGGAAGTGGCTCTCTCAAAAATGCCATTCACAAAGCTTTGAGTAAAAACCCGAATGTGGCTCATTTTCAGGATGCTCAAAAAGAAAAATTCGGATATGGTGCCACCAAGGCAAAACTAAAATGAACACTCTTTGGAAAAAGTTCTATGATATTATAAAATCCGAAATCCAAAAGGGTCTTTCAGCTCATAAACTAGCATTAGCCATAAGCTTTGGTGTATCTTTCGGTGTTTTTCCGATTGTTGGAACTTCGTCCTTATTTTGTTTTTTGATTGCCATTTGCCTGAAACTAAACCATGTGGTGATTCAAACCACCAATTATTTGGTTTATCCTTTGCAATTTATTCTTTTACCCGTTTGGCTTTTGACTTCAAACCAATTGGGCTTAGGTGGTGATGTGTTTGAAAACATAAAAAACTATAAGCTTTCAGACTTTTATGATAATTTCTATGTGTTATTAAAAATTGTTTCGTTTCTGGTTTTAGGATGGGCATTTATTGCTGTTCCTTTTTCAATAATGCTTTATTTTACTTTACTGGCTTTTTTGAGAAAGTCTATTGTGATATCTAAAGAGAAAGAAAATCGTGATTCAATTTAATCTAATAGACCACCATTTCTTACCCAAACTTCAAACTTTTGTACTTCGCAATTGGGTAACCTCTCCCCTATCGGCATTCCTATCACCCCTGCATCATATCTTATGGTTTTCATGATTAATTCTGCATTTGCCGTCACATACACCTCATCTCTCAAGTTGATTCCTCCTGATGGAAATCTTCCTTCATGGCAATTGTAACATTTCGCTTCAAAAACAGGCTTTATTGATGATATGAACGTGACATTAGTGGTGTCACAGTTGGGTTTCAAACTTTCTAACTTATTGTTTGCACAACCTCCGTGAAAAATCAAAAAAGCAATAATAAACAAAGACACTAAGACGGTTTTCATATTTTATAATCTGTTTAACATTCCTTTAACAAAACGAGAAAAACAATGTTTAATTCTTTCTTATTGCATGGTTAATTAAAATGAAACACTTAGTTATACTCAGCTTGATTTAAAACCAAACCCAAAAATCCAGATAATCTTGAATCATTATCCTTGGGAAATAAAAAAAGGCTCATAAGAGCCTTTTTTATGTGGTGTAGGAGGGAATCGAACCCCCGACACAAGGATTTTCAGTCCTTTGCTCTACCAACTGAGCTACTGCACCATAGAATCGGGATGCAAATGTAGCCACTTTTTTTCTTTTTGCAAGAAGAAAGTCCATTTTTTTAATCAAAATATTAAACACCGCACTTAGCACATTGAATACCAATGAAATAAATTATCTATTTTTTTCTCAACTCCCTGCAAGTTGAACTTAATTGATACTTTTTGACTAGAAAATTTGTTTATGTTACCAATATTTCAAATAAAATCCTTTTGTTTTTGGTTGCGAAGCAAAATAACTTATTTTTGTGCAGTTCTTTTGGTTGCCTATTATTTTGATCACATACTTTTATGAGTGTACTAGTTAATAAAAATTCTCGTGTAATTGTCCAAGGATTCACCGGTTCAGAAGGAAGTTTCCATGCTTCACAGATGATTGAATATGGCACAAATGTTGTTGGTGGTGTGACCCCCGGAAAAGGTGGTTCATCTCATTTAGAAAGACCTGTCTTCAACACAGTTGCTGAAGCTGTCGAAAAAACCGGTGCAGACGTTTCAATTATTTTCGTGCCTCCGGCGTTTGCCGCTGATGCCATCATGGAAGCAGCCGATGCAGGAATAAAAGTGATCATTTGCATCACTGAAGGTATCCCGGTTGGAGATATGATTGCAGCTAAAGCATTTGTAAAAAAGAAAGAAGCTGTATTGGTAGGACCAAATTGCCCAGGCGTGATGACACCTGGTGAAGCAAAAGTTGGTATCATGCCGGGTTTCATTTTCAAAAAAGGTACAATAGGTTTGGTTTCAAAATCAGGAACATTGACTTATGAAGCAGTTGACCAATTAACCAAAGCCGGTTTAGGTCAAACCACAGCTATCGGAATCGGTGGTGACCCAATCATCGGAACCACAACTAAAGAAGCTGTTGAAATGTTGATGAACGACCCCGAAACAGAAGGCATTGTAATGATTGGTGAAATTGGCGGAGGAATGGAAGCCGAAGCTGCCAGATGGATAAAAGAACACGGCACAAAACCTGTTGTTGGTTTCATCGCAGGTCAAACTGCTCCTAAAGGAAGAAGAATGGG
>JBDNDT010000233.1:0-4981 GCA_046718985.1 Cytophagales bacterium | reverse complement strand
TGTTTCCTGTGAGATTAAACAATTCAATGGCAGCAAGTTGCATGTTGTCATTGTGTGAATTGTCAGCATAAAACACTTCATGCCCACCTTGCCACCAAGCGGTGTTGATGCCACTTGCTTTTGCATTGTTGAAAATTTCTATTGCTTTGCTTTCATAAGAGTTTGCCAAAGTGTTATATCCTTTTGATTTAAAGATTTTTGCGCCAAGAGCCAATGTGGCGGAAGTCATACCCATCTGTGTTTTTGAAAGAATTGAATAACACTCTCTTTTACCGTCAAGTTTGTCATCTTCTGGAAGTCTCAAAGGCCATTCTTTGTGATCGTCTGCACCTCCTGTTTGGATAACAAATTCATCAGCAGAAGGATGTGTTCTAAGCAAATAATCTAAACCCCACTTGCATTCATCCAGCAAATCATCCAAGTTGGTTGTGGAATGTTGTTTCACATTGTCGAAAAGTTCAGGAGCTGCTTCATAAGCCCTCAGCAAATGGTAAATCATATAAGCTTCTGTGATGGTGAATTTGATATAATCACCTGCGTCATAATGACCACCAATCATGTTCAGTTTTTTATCACTTGCATCCTTTGACCAACTGCCATTGTTTGTTCCATTGCGTCTCCAAATCACAGAAGATGAATCTTTTCCATGAGAATAAAGATGGTCTAAAGCATCATGAGAAGCACTTCTTCTCACCCTGATAGTTCTCAGGATGAGTGGTAAAAACTCCTTGTAAGGCTGACAAGCTATTCTGATGTTTACATCAGCGGCATTTTGAACTGAGAGAACATAATTTCCCGCTTGGTTGACACCTGTGAAGTTGATTTTGTAATTATGCGCCATAGGCATATAGTCTCCTGCGGCTGTGCCTGAACCTGACAAAGTGCCTGAGATCACTACCTGGTTGAGACTGTTTTTTAAAGACCAGGAATATCCGTTGCAGGTGCTG
The DNA here is from genome assembly GCA_046718985.1 of Cytophagales bacterium. Taxonomy (GTDB): domain Bacteria; phylum Bacteroidota; class Bacteroidia; order Cytophagales; family UBA9547; genus JBDNDT01. The sequence continues at coordinate 4,034 of JBDNDT010000233.1, read as the reverse complement.
TTAGACATAATCACAGCTTCTTTTGCAGAGTTTGGATCATATCCAACGATGTTATATCTCACCAAAACCTGAGAATGAATTTGAGAAAAAATAAACAACAATAAGAAGCGCAACAGATTTTTCATTTGAATGTAGTTTATGACTTCGAAAATAAGTTGAAATTTTGTTTATCGAATAAAATATTGAACAATATTGATAAAAACATGTCGTTTTGCTAGATTTTTACTTTGATTTTATATCGCTTGGATATACAAATTGAGGTAATCTTTCATTGTTTTTTGAAAATTGAACGTTTATTTTTCAATCCTAAACCGTTGGGTACTTCAATCTCAACATAAAGGATTTTTTTGATTCAGTTTATTCAAGTCTCAAAGGATATCTTTTGTTCTCAAAAGCTCATTTAGCATTGAATCATAAAAATCAATCTTCAAATTTTTGAGAAAAGAGAGAATCAAACTAATTTTAAACCGGCTTTGAAAATCTATTGAGGAATTTTATTCAAATTGCTAAACTCTTTTAGATGTTCTTTTTCCTTTCAAAAACAATCAACGCACTTATTTTTCCGACCACATGGTTGTTTGTTTTGTTGCTTTGGTCTCTTTTCAAACCAAAACTGAGAAAGAAATTATTAATCACCTCTGTGATTTTGTTGTTGGTTTACGGGAATTATGCAATAGCTAATTTTTGTATCAAATGTTGGGAGGGTGAGGCAACAAATGTTGATAATTTGGAGAAACATGATTTAGCGGTGGTTTTGACAGGAGTCACAACTGAATCTAAAGATTCAAATAGGGTTTTTTTTTCCAGAGGAGCAGACAGAATAACACATGCTTTCCAACTTTGGAGCTTAGGCAAAGTGGAGAAAATTTTGATAACAGGTGGAAAAGGAGGAATCATAGAAAATGAACATGAAAGAGAAGAAGCACTGAAGTTAAAAGATTTTCTACTGATGTGTGGAATGCCGGATTCGCTCATCATCACAGAATCAAAAGCGAAAAACACTTATGAAAATGCCAAATTCACCAAAGAATTGATAGATATATTAGAGATTAAGCCAAGAAAAATATTATTAATTACTTCCGCATTTCACATGAAAAGATCTTTGGCATGTTTCAAAAAGCAAGGACTTGAAGTGACACCCTTTTCAGTTGATTTTTATGCCAACAATCATGTGCATTTAGAAAAGTATTTACCCTTTCCAAGCACAGAAGCCATGTCTAAATTCGACCTTTTGTTAAAGGAGGTTTTTGGATTCATGGCTTATTTCCTGACAGGAAAAATTTAGGTTAAGTGAAGCTCCAATAAGCTTAAAAAACTGGAAGCTTGAATTTTTCGACTTTCCCACCTACTTTCACTTGAACCAAGATCATTCCATTGCCGGGGTTTTCAATGCTAAACATATTACGGTTTAATTGTTCTGATTCTAACTGTTGACCATTCGTCGAAAAGAAAGTCACCTCAGAAACTTGCTCAGCGATTGTAAACTTGATTTCTTTTCTAACCGGGTCATAAACATAACTCAAATTAGATTTGAGCTCATCTTTCAAAGCATTTGGATTTTCTAATTTGTAATAAACCAAGTCTTTATATTGAGTCGTCACCGGAAGAACAGATTTGTTAAAACGACCTGCCCATTCCACAGAGGTTGAAACCCAGCAATTCATCCTGATTTCTTGGGGTCTCTGTTGTTCTTTCAATAATTTAGTATCATTATAACTGTGCATTTCAACACCGTCTAAGAAAAACTTTATATAGGTAGGAGTCCATTCGATTGTCCACAAGTGAAAATCATTCTTGATATCTTTTCCAATAGGTTTCGAGACCGGAATTTGATGTTTGTCGCCATTTTCATCAATCCAATGCAAATTGAATTGAACGGTATCATTGTTGCCTACAAATTCAATATCAATTTCAGACCATTCTAAGGCTTTGGTGAAATTTTGATTCCATTCAATGTTTAACAGAAAAAAGGAAGTAATCATGCCTTTTCTAGTATCAGGCTTAATTTTTACTTCATAACGACCATAAAGATGTTGGTCATAGTGAAAATATTCACCTCCCCAAAAAGGCTTTTCAGGATGGCGGCCTTTGAAAGACCCTTTTTCTGAAACCTGCATAGACATTCCTGATGATGAAAATGAAATGTTATCTGCTGTAAATTCACATTGATTTTCATCAAATGTCCAATCTCCTTTGCCCCAATCAGGGTTGTGAGAGCGCAATGAATTGTTGTAAGTTTTTGTGAAAGTATAGCCATTGCTCACAATAGATTGAGAAAATGAATAAAAAACAAAAACATTGACCAACATGAAGATAAGATTTGTTTGCATAGTGATTATGAATAGTTTCAAATGGAAGACCACAAATTATAACCTCAATTTTCATGTTTTGTTGTCTTGATTAAAATACTAGGAATGCGAAAATTCAAGTAAAAACTTTTAAAAGTCAAATTGTTTATTGTACAAAAATTGGCCAAAAACTCGATAGTTTATCCCTTTTGACTTGATTCATAAATTATTACAATAAGTTCAGTGTTGATTGATTGAATAAACAAATTCTACTAGGGTTATGAAAGTGTTATTGATAAAATGGCATTTTCGCGCATTAGACTGCAAAATAGATTTCAAATTCTGAAGTTGTATAAAGATTATTTGTTGCTATTTAGGTTTGTGAATTTTTTCTTCAAGTTAGTAAAGTGAAATACGGTAAATAACAAAAGGCTTTTTTGAACTATATAACGAAGGAATTGCACTTAAATGCGATACAAAAAACCTCGACTTTGTTTTACATTTTGCACTTTTCTAATATTTATTTTCATTATTTTGTAGTTACTTTTTGAAGACTAAATTATATTTGATTCGTAAAGAACAACAATTATGAAAAAAATATTGACTCTAAGCTTAATAGCAATTGTGAACATTGCTTTTGCCCAGAAAAAACAAATGAGGCATTGGCAAATGATTGAAAGTGGACAATACACCCTTCAAGAAATCAAGGAAGAAGCAGAAAAATACTTCGAAGGGGTTGACAAGAATCAAAAAGGTACGGGTTATAAACAATATAAACGTTGGGAATATTTCGCTGAAAAAGAGGCTGATGAAAACGGGAAAATCATGAGCATTGACGAGATTTCTCGTGAAATGGAAAAGTTCAACAGCAACAAGAGCAGAGAAGAAAACAGCCCGAATCCTCAGTTTTCAGGAAATTGGAAAAATTTAGGTTTAGTTGAAAGAAGCCCAACATCTAGTTGGAATCCAGGTGTAGGAAGAGTGGAGTGTATTTCAGTGAGTTCATCAAATCCTAATCATATCATCGCAGGTTCACCAACCGGAGGGCTATGGCGAACAACCGTTGGGGGGAATAATTGGACTTCATTAACTGATGGAACCAACATCATGAAAATTCGTGGTTGTGCAATTTCACCACACAATCAAAATATTTATTTTGTTGGCACTTCCACCGCACTTTTTCGCTCCACCAATCAAGGACAAACTTGGACACAAGTTTCAAGCACCTCTGGGAGTTATTCAAAAATCGAGATACATCCAAGCAATGCTCAAATTGTGTTGGCTTCAGGCACCTCAGGAATTTTTAGGTCAACAGATGGTGGTGCCACTTTCACAAGGGTTCAAACCGGAAATTTCGATGATATGGTGATGAGGCCTACTGACCCTAATATTGTGTATGCCTGCACCACTACAGGTTTTATGCGTTCAACCAACAATGGACAAACTTGGACAGCTGTTTCTGTCGGAACAACAGGACGTGGAAGAATTGCAGTGACCAATGCTAACAATTCAATGGTTTATTATCTTCAAATCCCTACTATCAGTGGCTCAAAAACATCAGTAGTTTATCGTTCAACAGATCTTGGTGTTTCTTTCACCAGAAGAAATACATCCTACACAGGTGATTATACCAACGGCTACGATTGGTATGGAATGGATATTGCAGTTTCAAATCAAGATGCCAATTTGGTTTATTGCGGCGGTATGGAAATGTATCGTTCCACAGATGGTGGTGCAAACTTTATC
>JBDNDT010000232.1:0-5018 GCA_046718985.1 Cytophagales bacterium | reverse complement strand
CCTGTGTCAGGTCGATGGAAGTTGATTTCTTCAACTTTTGAAATGTTTCTTACTTCATGAATCACATTTTCATCATGAGGAGAAACCATTTGTGCACCATCGTTCCAATAGGCCTTATATCCGTTATATTCTTTGGGATTATGTGAAGCTGTTAACACTACACCACTGTGGCAACCAAAATGCCTGATTGCGAATGACAACTCAGGTGTTGGTCTTAAAGATTTGAAAAAAAATACTTCAATTCCGTTCGCTGAAAAGACATCAGCAGTTATAGAAGCAAAAAAGTCGCTGTTATTTCTGCTATCATGAGCAATAGCTACTTTTACTTTTTCGCCGGGAAAAGTTTTTAATAGATAATTTGACAAACCTTGAGTTGCAGCACCAACGGTATATTTGTTCATTTTATTAGAACCAACACCCATTATTCCTCTCAATCCACCAGTTCCAAATTCTAAATCTTTATAAAAAGAATTGGTTAGTTCTTCAGTGTTTTCTTCTTTGATGAGTTGTAGGATTGTGTTTTTGGTTTCTTGGTCATAACCTCCATTCAGCCATGACTGAACTTTTGATTTGACAGTTTCGTCTAAAGACAAAGAAGTAATTTCCATGAAAAAGAAAACTTTGTTTCAATCAAAAAAAAGAAAAAAGAGGACTATTCAATAAACAGTCCTGTTTATTGAATGGCTTATAGCAAAAACTTTAAGGCACCAATCAAAGTGTCTTTGTAAGATGCACCAATTGGGATAGATTTCTTCTGAATAATAACATCATTGTTCTCAATGCTGTCAATTTTGTTTATGTTGACAATATAAGAACGGTGTGCTCTTACAAATGTGTTAGTTGGAAGTTTATTTTCCATTCCTTTCATTGTAGAGTGTACTATATGCTTGTTTTGAGTGGTAGCGATGATCACATAATCTGCTAATGCCTCAACATAAAGAATGTCATCAAGATTAATTCTTACAATCTTTAAATCAGATTTAACAAAAATCTCTCTGTTGTTACCCAAATCATACTGAACAGCATCATATACTTCTTTTGCTTTTTCGATTGATTTTAAGAATCTCGTCAATTCTATAGGTTTAACCAAGTAGTCTAAAACACTATATTCAAATGCTTTTACCGCATGTTTTTCGCTTGAAGTAACCAAAACAACCAATGGTGGGTTGTCCAAACTTTCTAAAAGAGACATACCGTCAACTTCTGGCATCTCTACATCCAAAAACATTAAATCAACCTCAGTAGTGTTAATTAAGTTTATGGCCTCTAAACCATTGCTACACTCACCAACCAATGTCAAAAACTCTGTTTTTTCAATTAGCTGTTTGAGACTATTTCTCGACATTTCTTCGTCGTCAACTATAATGCAATTCATATATAACAACTCGTTAGTATTAAAAATTTTACAATGTTATCAACATTTACGTTTTATTCAAAAAAATGGACTAAAATTTCATCATTTTTTTAATGTATTTTCCTAAAATGTCAAACTCTAGATTCACTTCCTCACCAACTTTCAACAAACTTAGATTTGTATTTTCCCAAGTGTAAGGAATTAAAACTACAGAAAAACTGTCTTGAAAGCTATCAACAACTGTTAAACTTACTCCATTGATACATATTGAACCTTTTGTTACAGTTATGTTCTCTGTCTCTGTTTTTTGATAAGAAAAAAATAATTTCCACGAACCATTTTTGTCTTCAATTTTTACCAACTGTCCGGTTTGATCAATGTGACCTGTCACCCAATGTCCATCCATGCGGTCACCTAATTTTAAACAACGTTCAAGATTAATTTTTGACCCTATCTCAATATTTTTAAAAGATGTTTTTTCAATGGTTTCATCCACTAAAACCACTTCGTAGTAATCCTTTTGAATATCTACAACTGTCAAACAGGTTCCATTATGAGCAATACTTTGGTCAATTTTTAATTCCTTAATAAAATCGCAGTTGATTTGGAGTATTAAGTTACTTTTTTCACTTATTTTGTTCACGACAGTCCCTAAACTTTCAATAATTCCAGTAAACATCTTGTTACATTTAGTGTTTGATTAGTATTCAGAAATTGAAATTTTTGCAGAAAAAGTTATAATTTATTAATGCAAATTGCAGTTATTTGAAAGATGAAATACAACGACTTCCTGTTCTTGGTTTTTTTAATTCCGATTTTGAATTTAATCGGACAAAGTACGTCATTTAATGGAAGCTATGGAAATTTCTTTGAAAGAAACGTTGGAACTTCCTCTTCTTTTTCTTCTGCAAATTCAAGTTTGTCTGAAAATTTAGGACTGTTTTCCGGTTTAGTTAATCCAAGTTTATTCTTAGAATCAGATAATGATATTGAAATTGAAATTAGTACTTTTTTGTTAAATCCTCAAAATCAATTTATTATAACCCCAAGTGTTAGAAAAAGATTTAAGAAGTCATTTTTTACTATCAATTACGCCAATCAATCAAACAACAACATAATTGATTCTAGAAACTTTTTTAACAATGCCGGGAATTTCCAAAACCTCACTTTTGGGTCTTTGAAATATAATTCTCAACTTTTTGTAGGGTCTTATACACAGCAAGTAAAGAATTGGTCACTAGGGGGAAATGTTAAATTTTTTCATGAAAACATAGGCAATATTTTCATTAAAAACGGTTTTTCAAGTGACTTTGGTGCAAATTATAAGTTGAAGAGCACAAAGCTTGGATTTCTGGCAAGAAATTTAATCGGATCTCATGAGTTCTGGAAAGTCAATTTGTCTGAAATGAATGAAGTAATAGGTCAATTTAATCAAAACAATGGAGAAACCATTGCACTGAGAGAAATGGGTTATGATGTTTATAATCCAACTTTAATTTTTGGACTTAATCAAAACTTAGGATCTTTAGACAGTGTTTTAGAAACCAACCTTGCTATTGATTTGGTGAATTATCTGGGAAACAATCCTAATGATTTTATCAGTTCAAAGCTTTTGTCATCGAATGTTAGATTGAGTTTAGAAATGATTGTTTACAATCAGTTTTTAATCAAAATTAGTTCAATGGGTTTAAGCAAAGATTTGCACACAAATCAAAATTCAATTTCTTACGGTTTTGGATTAGGTTTTAAAAACAAAAGTTTTATAATAGACTTTGGAGGTTTCAGACAAAAATGGCTTCAAGAAAATTATTGGTCATTGGGCGGATCTTTGTTCTTGGCTTTAAACAAATAACATGAAAAGAAATCTTTTATTTATTGCAATTTTCTTTACCTATGTATGTGTAAGTCAACAGATACACAACAATTGGATAAACTTTGGACAGACTTATTTTAAAGTCAAAGTAACAGAGAATGGCATTTATAAAATCAATGCTTCTGAACTTAATAAAATCCAAGGCTTGAATGTGAACAATCTTTCAATAATCAGGAGAGGTGTGGATATTCCTGTGTTAATTGTTGACCAAAACAACAATGGGTCATTTGACAACAATGATTATATATTGTTTGTGGGAAAAAGAAATGACGGTTTGCAAGATAGCGCGCTATACAATTTTCCCAGTGGTTACCCAAATCCTTACAGGGCTCTGCATAGCGATACCTCGGTTTATTTCATAACTATTGGTCAAAATCCTAAAAGAGTTATTCAGAATAAAAACTATGAATCGGCTGGAAATATACCTTTCGTGGTTTATGACAGCATTCAATCTTTTATGACCCGTTATGAACACGGTGAAAGGATTTCAAATTACAATGAACCCATTGCAAGGTCAGATTACAGCAATCTTGAAGGCTTTGTTTCTCTAGATGAAAACATTAACCATGTGTTTAGGCTTCCAAGCGAATTTATAGCCACGAGCAATTACTGGCCAAGATTCGAAAGTAGTATCGTCCCTACCAGAATCCAACCCTTTAGAGCTGGAAGTTTAACTCAAAGGCTAGTTACAAGTAATGGTTCTGTTGTTATCGGAAACTACTCATTTGTTTCGAGGAACAATAGGACATTCAAAAACGAAGCCTCAATACCACTAAGTGCAATCATTAACAACCAAATTACCATCAACTGCGAAGCTGGAAACACTGATCATAGAACTTATTCATTCTCTTATGTCAGATGGAAATATCCTATCAAAGACAGTGCAAGAAGCTCCATTTACAATGAGTGGACACTTCCGGTTGAATTGAAAGGCAAATGGAATTTAAATAAGATTCCACAATCTATGAGAGTTTGGGTAGAAAATGAGGATGAAGCCTATTTATCACCAATGAGCAATGGTAACTTTTTTATTGATTTTCAAAAAGAGTCAAAAGTATATGTTTTCACTGAAACAGCCACTAAGGAATTAATATTAGAACAAGTAAATCTTAGAAAGCATCGAACAGTAAATGATTCTTTGTTTTTAATAGTATCTCATAAATTGATTAACAGACCTTTCCAAAACATTCAAAGACCTGTTTTTGAGTATGCTAAATACAAAAACTCAATCGAAGGTGGGGGGTATGACACGATGGTTGTGTTTGTGGAAGATTTGTATGATCAATATACTTATGGAGAAAAAAGTCCCTTAGCAATAAGAAGGTTTATTCAAGACATGTGTTCAGGAGAAAAAGTTCCTGCTTATTTGTTTTTGATTGGAAAAGGTTACGAGTTAACAGCTTCAACCAGGCAGAGAAATGGAATTAATCAGATTGATTTGCTACCCACTTGGGGCAATCCGGGAAGTGATAACATGTTTTCTGTCGGAATCAAAGGCAATAACATGGCTACTCAGGCAATACCAACGGGTAGGTTGGTGGCTTATGGTCCGGAAGAAGTGGTAAATTATTTAAATAAAATAAAAGAACACGATTTGTCTATTGGTAAGGAATTGTGGAGGAAAAATGCTTTGCTCCTGACAGGTGGCAGAGGCACGGGCGAGATCAGCACTTTTAGAAATTTTGGCTTGAACATGGCGCAAAGACTCAGAAATAATTTCTTTGGTGCTTCCAGCCAAGTTTTTTCTAAAACAACCGGAGAGGCTGTGCAGATTTTCAATGTATCGGAGGA
>JBDNDT010000231.1:0-5020 GCA_046718985.1 Cytophagales bacterium | reverse complement strand
CATTTCAGTCCAATTGCTGATGGGGAAAACCCTAAAATGTTCGCCAACAGATTTCTTTCCATTGTATAGACTCCACAGCTCAGGTCTTTGGTTTTTGGGATCCCACTGCCCAAATTCATCTCTGTGTGAAAAGAAGCGTTCTTTTGCTCTAGCTTTTTCTTCATCTCTTCTAGCACCGCCAAAACAAGCATCGAACTTATATTTTTCAATGGTTTCTAACAATGTGATGGTCTGCAAGCCATTTCTTGAAGGATTTGGACCTTTCTCTTCAACGGCCGTACCTCTGTCAATGGAGTCTTGAACATGACCAACAATCAGTTTTGCCCCGGTTTTTTCAACTAAAGCATCTCTGAACTCAATCGCTTCTGGAAAATTATGTCCTGTATCTATATGGACTAAAGGAAAAGGAATCTTTCCCGGCCAAAATGCTTTTTCTGCCAATTTCACCAAACAAATGGAATCTTTTCCTCCTGAAAACAACAAGGCGGGTTTCTCAAACTGAGCCACTACCTCTCTCATCACATGAATCGCTTCTGATTCAAGCTGTTTCAAATGTGTCAACTTGTTCACTGACATAAATTATAATTGAATCTCTTTTTTCACTTCTTTCAACAATTTCTCAACGCAATCATCAAAATCTAACTCGGCAGTTTTGATTTCTAACCATGCATTTTGAGGTTCTTCAAATGGAGAATCTAATCCCGTGAAGTTTTTTATTTCTCCATTTCTGGCCTTTTTATAAAGCCCCTTCACATCTCTTTGCTCACAAATTTCTAAGGGTGCATTCACATAAACCTCTTTGAAATTTTCTCCACCAATCACTTTTTCAGCCAATTTTCTGATTTCAACCGTAGGACTGATAAATGAGCAAATCGTCACCACACCACATTCCACAAAAAGCTTAGCCACTTCGGCTGCTCTTCTGATATTTTCTAGGCGATCACTGTCACTGAAGCTCAAATTATTGTTTAATCCGGTTCTTAGATTGTCGCCATCTAACAACATGGTCAAATGACCTAATTTGTGCAATTCCCGTTCTAATGCTTTTGCCAAAGTGCTTTTTCCCGAACCTGACAAACCAACCATCCAAAAAACTTTCGCTTTTTGTTTCAAAAGGCTTTCTTTTTCGCTCTTTTGCAAAATTTGATCAAAGATGGGATATATATGACTCATGCATTAAACTAAATTGGTTGGCAAAGTTAATACTTTTTAACTAACTAATATCCAAAACAAGGAGTAAAAAGAAATAATATTTTTTAACATAAGCATTTAAGAAGTAATAACAGAATATTATTTTGAAAAATTGAAATATACAAACGTTTAGTTTGAGTTCTCAAGTAGGATTTTGATTTATATTTAGAAGGATTTTTGGGCAACCCGCCTTGAGGGCGGCCGGGCTCTCGCGGCTCGCTCTTTTTTGTTTCGCCTAGGGCTACACAAAAAAGGAGCTCAAACAACCGCTCCATCCCTGTTGCGATTTATCACATATTTACATTTTAGTTGAGTTAACAAAAATAAGCTTGGACTTAATACTTAAATATCCGATTTCTGAGTCTCTTTTCAATACAATTTTGATTGAATTTTGGGTTAATTTGCATCATGTCAGAGCAACCGAAATCAAATATATCTACCATTTCTTTTTCTCTTCAAGAATTTTTGGGGGCAACAGGCGATTTGGGAACTGACTTGCCTCTGATAGTTGCTCTCTTGTTTGTCACTGATTTGAATGCAACTTTAGTTCTTTCTGTCTTTGGCATAATGCAAATCCTTATTGGATTTTATTATAGAATACCCATGCCGGTTCAACCATTGAAAGCAATGGCAAGCATAGTGATTAGCCAAAAAGTTCTGGGCAGTGTGTTGTTGGCAGCAGGACTATCCATTGGTTTATTTATGTTTTTTTTAACCTATTTCGGTTTGCTTAAAAAACTCTCCCATTATATCCCTCCGGTGCTTGTGAAAGGTTTGCAGATAGGTCTTGGAATGGGCTTAATGCTTTTGTCGCTGAAAGAATACCTGCCGTCAAATGGTTATCACGGTTTTTTGCTTGCCTCAGTGGTAAGCATTTTAGTTTTGATGATGAAAATTTACAAAAAATTCCCCGGCGCTCTTTTGGCTCTTGGAATAGGCATGGCATATGGCTTTGTTTTTGAATCTCCTAAAATTGGTATTCTTTTCGATGCAGAGATTCCTGATTATGGGTTTTTGAGCTTTGACATCATGCTTAAAGGATTTTTGTTGTTGACCTTGCCACAAATTCCACTTTCATTAGGTAATTCAATTTTTGCTACACATCGCTCATGCAAACAGTTGTTTGAAGAAAGAGAGGATATAAGCCTTGAAAAAATCGGATATAGTTATTCCTTTTTAAACATTTTTTCTCCATTTCTAGGGGGAATACCGGTTTGTCATGGTGCAGGAGGTCTCATCGGACATTATAACTTTGGCGGGAGAACAGGTGGTTCTGTGGTGATTTATGGTTTGTTTTTTTTGCTGATGGGTCTTCTTTTTGGAGGATGTTTTGAAGAGTTTTCCAAGTTGTTTCCTTTGCCAATGCTTGGGGTCTTGCTGTTTTTTGAAGGACTTGCCCTTGTGTTATTAGTCAATAAAACTTTGCAATCTCCAAAAGAAATTTTAACAGTAATGTTTTTTGCAATTATTGCATTCATTTTGCCTTATGGCTTTGCTATAGCTCTTTTTTTAGGATTTTTTTTAAATCTGATATTCAAAAAAACAAGTATTAAATTTTGATTTTTGAATTCAATATATTCAATAAACTTTAAGTTTTTAAATCTAAGCTAGGTTTGATAATTCAAGATTACGTTTGTGCATAAAATATAATCAATAAAATTTTTTATGCCTAAAAAAATGAATTTTAGAAGAAAAGTTTTACCAATATTTTAGAAAACAAAGACATATTTCCCAATTCAAAAAACTACACTAAATTTGGAACTCTTTTTGATGTAATGCATTTTATGAAATTCAAAATAGGTTTTTTATTGTTGGTTTGCTTTTCGTTTTCGGGGTGCATGACATATTATCAAAAAAACGCACAAGTCAATAGCTTAATCGAAAGAGGGCAATACAAAGAAGCCTACGAAAAAAATTCAAAAATAAGAAAAGCGGAAACAAACAAAGACAGGCTGTTATATTGGTTGAATCAAGGATTATTATCTCAATTGAACGGAGATTATCTATCTAGCAATAATTATTTCGAAAGAGCTTATCTGTTTTCTCAAGATGCTCAAAAGAGTGCCGGAAGAGAATTGTTGAGCATGGTAACCAATGCTCAGAACAAAGTTTATTATGGAGAACCTTTTGAAATCATCATGATACATTATTTCAAAGCCTTCAATTTCATGATGCTAGGAGAAAAAGAAAGCGCTTTGGTGGAATGTCGTCGGTCATACAATGCTTTGAACAAACTCAGCGACCTTTATAACAAAGAAAACAAATATAAAAGAGATGCCTTCATGTATAACATCATGGGTTTGATTTTTGAATCATCCGGAGAATACAACGATGCCTTTGTCAGTTACAGAAATGCTTATGACATTTATAAAAACGATTATCAAAGCATGTTCAAAGTGGGTGTTCCACAACAGTTGAAAAAAGATTTGTTGCGAACTGCTCATCTGTCTATGATGGGAGATATGGTGCAACATTATGAAAAAGAGTTTGGTGAAAAATATGTTCATGAATCAATTTCAGAAGATGAAGGAGAAGTGGTTGTTTTTTGGAACAATGGATTAGGACCAGTGAAAGCAGAATGGAGTGTGAATTTCACTGTTGTTGGCAATAGTAGTTTGATCACATTTGCAAACTCCACATACAATTTAAATTTTTCAGTTCCTTGGCCAAGCAGTTCATCCAGTTCCGGGCTTGATCAATTGCAGTTTATTAGAGCAGCATTTCCAAAATATCAAGAAAGGAGATTGTTTTATACAAACGCTTATGTCAACAATCAAGAATTTGAAATGGCCCAAAATGTAAATGCTATTGCTTTCAGAGCCTTGGATGACCGGATGGGTAAGGAAATGACCAATACATTACTGAGATTGGCGGTTAAAAAAGCTTCAGAATTGGCATTACGCTCGCAAAACACCGGTGCCGGAGCAGCTCTAGGCGTCTTGAATGCCATTACCGAAAAAGCAGACACCAGAAACTGGCAGTCTTTGCCTTATCACATCTCATATGCAAGGGTGAAAGTGCCTGTTGGTACAGAAAACTTAGAATGTAAAATGATGGGAGTTGGAACCGAAATACAAAAAATCAAAGTGAGAGTGACTCCTAAAAGTTTAACTTTTGCTCAAGTAAATTCTTTGAGATCAAATGGAATAGTGTTTTGAACGAAGTTAAAAAAAATTAATCCTATGATTTTCTGGGATATTTGTTCATTTTTGTGATACAAGGATTTGTTTTTTTTATCTGAATAATTGCAATGGATATTCAACAGCTATATTTAAAACAGATGGTTCATGCGGTCGATGTGAAGGAAAAACTCAAAGACCCAAGACTAGGAAAAACTGATATCGAGGCCGATATTCATAAACTAATTGAAGATTATGTTGAGAATATTCACGAAATTAAATTAGTAACAAAAGTCAGCGATAGGCTTCAAAAGAAATTGAACAAAACCAATGAAGCGTTGGATAGCAAAAACAAAGCTTTACAAGAAACCTTAGACAAACTTACAAAGGCCAATGCAGGGAAAAAAGCGACTACAATTGTTTTTATTTTAGGAATAGTTCTTTTTGTTTTTGAAGAATTTTTGATTGAAGCAGTTGTGAAACATCATTTTGGACACGAAAACATTTGGATTGGAGTGGCTGCCAAAATCGTGATTGCTTTAGCTTTGAAACCAATTGAATTATATCTGGAACATAAATTCATTGAACATGCTATGGAGGAAAATAAAAAGAAAAAGATAGCAAAAGATTCAGGTGTTGAAGATACAAACTGATTAAGGTCAGATAGTTGAATTTGAATTCAATTTAATTCTTCATTAAAACTCAAAGCT
>JBDNDT010000230.1:0-5037 GCA_046718985.1 Cytophagales bacterium | reverse complement strand
TACGTGTTGAGCGTGGTTGAAATATGACAAATCTGGCAAATTATGTACTCTTACCCATTCAATTGGCTTTCCTGTTGACCAAGATTCTCTAAGTTTTGTTAACTTAGGTGAATCTGTTTTGATTTGACCATGACAGTTCATACATATGTTAGCAGATGGAATGTTGGCATGCTTACCTAATTGAACACCTGTGTGACAATAGTTACAATTGATACCATATTGACCTGCATGAAGTTTATGAGAAAATGCAATGGGTTGTTTTGGTGCATAACCTTGTTGCATACCAATACCCATCATCCAATCTAATGATGATTTACCGATGAAACCAATTACTAAGAATGTTAAAGTGAATTTAAAGCCAGTGCTTTCAAATATTGGCTTCAAAGAAAATTTTTGATTAACTAAGTAAGCTTCTTCCTCTGTTAATTCTGTTTCTCTCTGAACAAGGTATTTTCTAAGAACATTCAAAACAGCAAGCAAGACCAAAATCAAAACGGCAATCACCGCAATGAAAGCAATTAAAATGGTGTTTAACAAAGAGTTATCGACTCTGGAAGCTTGAGGTACACTAGGGTCACCTGTGGTGACTACATTAGCAACAACAGGACCTGTCTCTTGTTCGTCAACCACATAAGCAAAAATGTTTTCGATTTCTTTGTCTTTCAATCCGGCGAAACCGGTCATAATTCCGGCTGATTTATATTCGTTGTAAATCTTTACGGCATATTCATCCTTTGAGTCAATCATTCTTTGTGGATTTTTAACCCAAGAGATTAACCATGGCATGTCCCTTCTGTCCATGATTCCCTTCAATGCAGGTCCTACTACCTTCTCATGCACCGCGTGACAGGACTTACAGTTATTTTCGAAAATTGCTTTTCCATTTGCAATGGCAGCGTCATCTTGAGAGTAGGAACTTACAGTTCCAAGTAAAAATATCAGCATTAAAACTGATATCGCTTTTTTTAGTGTGTTTTTATGGTACATAACCTATAAAATTGTTAGCAATACTTGTGATTATGGCTATTGTGGCACAAATCTAATATCGCAAGCCAATTATTCAAATATAAATGCAATTATTGTAAAAGTTTTGATAGGTTGAATGAGATAATATTAGTGTAACATTCAGAAAATCAGATAATATGGTACTCTTGGAAAGTAGAAATAAGTTTAATTTAGAATGGATTTAAATAAAGGTTTGGTGAAGTAATTTAAAACTTTATGCATAAACAGATAAACGAGCAAGTTTTTAAAAAATATGAGTTGTTTTTAAAATCAAATGTAGATAATGTTGATTTGAGTGAAGTTTTTGAAGTAATTCTCAATTCAGAAGCCAATGTTTCATTGAGAATTAATCCTAATAAAAGAACAATCTTAGATTTTCCTGTTCAAGATTATGTTCCATGGTCAAAATATGGGATTTTTTTAAGTGAACGACCTAATTTCGCATGGAATCCATTATTTCATGCTGGAGCTTTTTATGTTCAAGAATCTCATAGTATGCTTTTGGAGCATGTTTTGTCTTTCGTTGACCATAATCATTTTGAAAGGGTGTTGGATTTATGTGCTTCACCGGGTGGGAAAAGTACTCATTTATTAAGCTTATTATCAAAAGATTGTTTGTTGGTGAGTAATGAAATGAACAAACAGAGAAATAGCGTTTTGGTTGAAAATTTATCAAAATGGGGGCATGAGAATGTTGTGGTGACACAGAATGACCCGGCTCATTTTACATCATTAGATGGTTTTTTTGACCTGATTCTTGTAGATGCTCCTTGCTCAGGTGAAGGCTTATTCAGAAAAGACCCGGATGCTTTGAATGAATGGTCAGAAGAGAATGTGTTGATGTGTCAGAAAAGACAAAAAAGAATTGTTGAAGATATTTGGCCATGTGTTTCAGAGGGTGGATATTTAATTTACAGCACTTGCACCTTGAACACCAAAGAAAATGAAGAGAATATACAATGGTTCAAGAACGAATTGAATGCTGAAGTAATCAGTATTCCTGTTGAGGCTTCTTGGAACATGATTGACACCGGTTTTGGAATCAAGTGTTTTCCCGGAAAACAATATGGTGAGGGTTTTTTCATCAGTTTGCTTAAAAAAAATTCAGGTGAAACATTCAACATGCACAATAGAAAACCACAGTTGAAATGCCCTGTAGAAGAGTTGAAATCGAAGTTTAAATCAAGTGTTGACCTAGCTTTCTTGAAACAAGATGATTTTTTGTTGGCTTATCCTCAATTGCATCACAATGCTTTTGAAGTGATGAGGCAAAAATTGTATGTCAAGAAATTAGGGGTCACTTTGGGACAGGTGAAAAACAAAGATTTTGTTTACGGACATGAATTTGCAGTTTCAAACATGATTAATGTCGAGGATTTTAAAGTTATTGACATTGACTTGGAAAATGCTTTGAAATTTTTGAGAAAATCTGATTTAGATTTTGAATTGATTAGTGGAAAACAAGGGCTTTACTTGCTAAGGTATCAGGAAGTTAATTTGGGATTTTTGAAATGCATGCTTAACCGTGCTAATAATTTGTATCCTATGGATTGGCGTTTGAGGATTTGAGATTAAAATAAAAACACTTGAATTATGTTGATTTTCAATGTCATATTTTTTTGCTAATTGGTTTGAATGTTGTTATGTTTTTAGAAGGAGGGGAGAGAGGAAAGATAGAATTGAAATTCTTGGGTTATAAATCTCACATGTTAAGGTGCATGAGATTATTGTTTGGCATTTTAGTGATAGAATCAAATGAGATTGCTCAAATAGCTGATGGTTATTTTTGACTGTGTACTTCCTCGCAAAAGGGATTGAGGCTTTGTTTGAGCTCCTTTTTTGAGTAGCGTAGCGGAACAAAAAAGAGCGAGTGCCGAAAGCCGGGCCGCCCTCAGGCGGTTTGCCCAAAATCAAAAACTCAAAGAATTTTACACCAAATGATATGAGTGATTTCATTGGTGAATTTCATATTTTAACAGAAAGCTTAAAAGCCTATTTTTTTTCCACTTTCCTCTCTGTTGAATTCTTTGTCATTTTGATTGTAAATGTTCGCTAAAGTGAGGGGTTGACTAATTTGGGTTTTGAAACCAAGTTTGTTTGAAAGGTTTTGGCTTTTTTCAACTGAAAGTTCTTTAAATTCATACTGCGCAATCAGTCTTCCTTTCCGCATTAATGCATTGTCTATTTTGGAAAGGTCTGTATTGAAAGAGCAAATGATTTGAATGTTTAAGCAATCAGCCAATAAACCGTCTGCGATGTTTAACAATCCTGAAACAGGAGAAGCTCCTTCTTTATCACGATCCACAATGATGTTTTCAGCATCTTCAATCACAAAAATTGAATTGGGATTGTCAATCAACACAGAAATCAAATTCGGATTTGATATTTCACTAGCCATGTTTGGGGGCAAAAATATAACTCTTTTTTTGAGGCATGTTATGAGGAACCTTATGTAAGAGGTTTTTCCTGTTCCCGGTTTTCCATGCAACAGAACGATACCTTTTTCGTTTTTGGTTGATAGTTTTTTCAATATAATCTTGTGAATTTCTTTGAAATCGTCATTGTAATTGTCGTCAATGTTGAGTTTGGGTTTCACAATGTCGAATGACCTTGTTTCTAATGAATTGTAACCTTGCACCAATAATGAAATTTCAGGTTTGGGCTTTTTGTTCCTTCTGTTGAATTTATCAAGCTCCAACATGATTTTTTCTACCTTTTCATAGTCCGTTTTCAAAAATGTTAACCTGACCTTGAATTCTGTTCTTGAAAAATTAACAATTAAATCGTCATACAAGAAAAAGTAAGCGTCTTCGTACACCATTTTTTGCGATTTTTTCACAAATCTTTTGGCATAATATTCCTTTTTAATGTCTTCTTTGAGGTTTTCTTTCATCCATTCAATCGCTTTTGCGCAATTGATATCTGACATGAAAATATGTTGAGGGATGGCTTTGAACACCACCATAAAAAGTCTGCAATCGCCGAAATAGCGATCGGTTAAACCAAAAAATGGGTCGTGATAT
This sequence comes from Cytophagales bacterium, assembly GCA_046718985.1. GTDB lineage: Bacteria > Bacteroidota > Bacteroidia > Cytophagales > UBA9547 > JBDNDT01. The sequence continues at coordinate 1,009 of JBDNDT010000230.1, read as the reverse complement.
TCAGGAAGATCCGGGTCGAGGGCTATTCTTACTAAGTTGTCAGGAAATTCATCAGAATTGGTATTTGTTGACATGTATTGTAAAGATTTTTGAACAAATATAGGATTTCAGTGCCAAGATTATCGTTTAATTTTTTATTTCTTGGTTTTTGGGCTGATGTTTTGCAGATTTTGTTGTTTGGGTTGGAATAAAAATTCTTTACTCAATCAAAAGAACATCTTGCTTTAAATGTTTTAGTAACATAATAATCAAAGTTGATTGATTTTTAAATCCATGTTTAGCAATGCAAAACCAATTCTGTCACTTTTGGTTAGCTTTGTATTCAAATCAGAAGATGTGAGAAATATAAAAATTGCTGTTGGTTCACTCAACCAAATCCCCATTCATTGGGAAAACAACATGAATAACATTGCCGCATCCATTCAAGAAGCCCGATTGATGAAGGTTGATGTATTGCTTTTGCCTGAACTTTGCATCACAGGTTATGGTTGCGAAGACCTTTTCTTAAGTGATTGGATTTATGAAAAAACCTTAAACTTAATAAAAGAATTGCTCCCACTAAGTGAAAAAATCATGATTTCTGTGGGTTTGCCGATAAAACATGAGGGAAAAAGATACAACTGCTCTGCCGTTTTGAAAGATGGAAAAATAATGGGTTTTGTGCCAAAGCAATTTTTGGCAAACGATGGTGTGCATTATGAGCATCGATGGTTTGAACCTTGGACATCAGGCAAGATTTCTGAAATTCAAAGTCCAATGGGTCTTGTTCCTTTTGGGGATTTGCTTTTTGAGACCAATGGCTACTCAATTGGTTTTGAAATCTGCGAAGATGCTTGGAAAAAAGAAAAAAGACCGGGCTACAAATTGAAGGAAAGGGGGGCAGATGTGATTTTAAACCCAAGTGCAAGCCATTTTTCGTTTGCCAAAACCCAAAAAAGAGAAAATGAAGTGGTCTTGGAGGCCTGCAAAAACCTGAATGTGATTTATGCTTATGCCAATTTGGTGGGAA
>JBDNDT010000023.1:0-12664 GCA_046718985.1 Cytophagales bacterium | reverse complement strand
CCCATCATTTGGATGATTTCATCAGCAATGTGAATAAAATAATTTATCTATACAAGTTTTATGCTTTATTTTTTATCAAGCAAGACCAATTGCTCTGCCACAACCTCGGTTACATATCGTTTTATACCCTCTTTGTCTTCAAAAGAGCGGTTCTTTAGTTTGCCTTCCACCATCACTTGGCTGCCTTTTGTGAGTAATTTTTCAGCTATTTCGGCAATGCCTTTCCAAGCTACAATATTATGCCAGTCAGTAGAGGTTTGCAGTTCTCCTTTGCTGTCTTTGAAATATTCATTTATTGCCAAACTAAAGTGTGCAACCTTTGTTCCGTCGTTCAATGTCCTGATTTCTGGGGCGTTGCCTAAATGACCGATTAAAATAACTTTGTTGAAGCCTTTCATTTGGTTCAAAAATAGATGTTTTCATCTGAAAATATAAGTTTTTGTTATTATTTAGATGATGGATAGTTGATAATGGATAATGACGAATTCCACCATTTCGGGTGTTTTTCAACATCAAAAAAAATTCAGATTTATTTGTTAAACTGATGTCTTACAAAGGCATGGATGAAATGTGAGTTTTAGAGTTTTGTTCTCGTGCGTTAGCCGCAACAGGGATGGCGGGGTTTGTTTGAGCTCCTTTTTTGTGTAGTGCAACGGAACAAAAAAGAGCGAGCCACGCCAGCCCGGCCGCCCTCAAGGCGGGTTGCCCAAATAATTATTAAGGTTTTGCTTGGACAATTATTTTTGGAAATGAAGCTGTGATTATCCAAAATTCCCGCTTACATAATTTTGGGTTAGTGTATTTTTGGGATGCTTGAAAACTTGTTCTGTCAAATCAAATTCTATTAGTTCGCCCAAATACATGAAGGCTACCCGATCGGCTATGCGTTGCGCTTGTTGCATGTTGTGTGTGACAATCACTACGGTATAGTCAATTTTGAGCTTGGTGATGAGTTCTTCAATTTTAGAGGTGCTAATGGGGTCAAGGGCTGAGCATGGTTCATCCATAAGTATCACTTCAGGTCTCAGCACCACAGTTCTGGCGATGCAGAGTCTTTGTTGTTGACCTCCTGAAAGTTGAACTGCCGGTTTTTTTAAATCATTTTTCACTTCATCCCATAAAAAACTTTCAGTTAAGGCTTTTTCTACAAGCTCCGGAATTTCTTTTTCAGGGTGGTTATGAATTCGCAAGCCATAAGCGACATTATCATATATGCTCATGGGAAGAGGATTGGGCTTTTGAAATACCATTCCGATTTTTTTTCTGATTTCGTTGACCGAAACTTTTGGGTCGTATAAGTCTTGAGATTCAAGTTTGAGTGAGCCTATGATTTTGGCATCATGGTTTAGGTCATGCATTCTGTTGAATGATCTGAGGAGTGTTGACTTTCCGCAACCAGAGGGGCCAATGAGTGCAACAACTTCTTTTTCAGGTATGTTTATGGTGATATTTTTCAGAACATGTTTTTTTCCGAAATATACATCTAATTTTTCACAAGAAATTTTGGTCGTTTTCATTACGAATGTTATTTGTTTTTGCTGTAATGGTGTCTAATGAAAAAAGCAAAAAGGTTGAAGATGAAAACAATGCTGATAAGCATGCTTGCTGTGGCATAAGCTATTGGGCGGACAAGTTCAACTGAAGAATGTTGGGTGGAGAGAACATAAATGTGATAAGGCAAAGCCATGAATTCATGATGAAGGGAAAAACTGGGTTGGTTGATGTAAAAAGTGACTCCTGTGAACAAAATGGGAGCTGTTTCTCCTGCTGCTCTCGACAAAGCCAACACCAAGCCTGTCATGATTCCGGGTGTGGCTTGCGGCAAAACCACATCTTTTAAGGTTTCAAATTTTGTAGCACCCAATGCCAATGTGGCTTCTCTTAGGCTGTTGGGCACAGTTTTCAAAGCTTCTTCTGCGGTGGTGACCACATAAGGAAGTGACAAAAGACCTAAAGTTAGACCTGCGGCTAAGATGGATGTTCCCATTTGCAAGGCTTGCACAAAAATGGCTAATCCAAACAGACCGTAAATGATGGAAGGCACACCGGAAAGATTTCTGATGCATGCTCTGATTAAGTTTTGTAAATGTCCTTTTGGTGCATATTCATTCAAGTAAATAGCACAAGAGATTCCAAGCGGCATTGAAACCAAAGTTGAAACAAAGGTGGTGATTACTGTGCCTAAAATGGCGGGATAAATACCTCCTTCTGTCATCCCTTTTTTCGGATTCTCTACCAAAAAAGTCCAAGAAAAAGTTTGAAAGCCTTTGGTGAAAATATCAGTCAAGATAAACAAAAGTATCAGTATCACCGAAAAGGCACTTCCTGCAAAAAGGATATAAAAGACAATGTTGAGAGCAGCTTTTGTTTTCATTGGAATTTTCTGAAACGGTTTGCAAAATATTCACCTGTCAGATTCACCAATAAGGTGATGCTGAACAAAACCAAAGCAATGGCAAACAGCGCATAATAATGAGTGCTATGATAAGGCACTTCACCCATTTCAATGGCAATGGTTGCAGTGATGGTTCTGATAGAATCTAACACGCCGGTTGGAGGCATTGGCACATTGCCGGTTGCCATCAACACTGTCATGGTTTCACCCAAAGCTCTACCCATTCCCAACATGGAGGCGGCAATCAAACCGGGAGATGCGGTCGGCAAAGTAACCCTGAACAAAGTTTGCCAACGGTTAGCACCCATGGCAAAAGAAGCCTCCTTATGGCTTTTTGGCACGGCATGAATGGCATCCTCGCTAATTGAAATGATGGTAGGCATTGCCATCACAGCCAAAAGAATTGAACCATTCAAGGCATTCAATCCGTTTGAAACCTGAAAAAATGTGGAAAGAAATGGTCCAATCACCACAATCCCGATAAAACCAATCACCACAGAGGGAATTGAGGCTAGAATTTCAATCATAGGTTTTGAGAGGTTTCTGAACCAATTCGGAGCGAATTCTGAAATGTAAGCTGCTGTAAAGATGCCAACCGGAATGGCGATTGCCATTGAAAGAAGAGTCACGAACATTGTGCCCATCAACAGTGGAAAAATGCTGTAATGTTCGTCAGGAGACCAAAAAACACCTTTCCAAAAACTTAGACTTTCAATGGATAAAAAGAATTTAAAGCCATTGAAAATCAACATGGATAAAATGCCTAACAAAATGCTAATCACCAAAAACCCTGTTATCCAAACAAGACGAGAAAATATCACATCAATTAAAGTCCTGGTGTTGAGATTCATCTTATTTTATATTTTGAAAATAACCAAAAGTTTTAATGATTTTTGAAGCTTTTTCACTTTTTTCGAATTCTATGAAGGGTTTCACCTTTGAAGAGTCTTTTGCATCAAAAAATTGAAATAGTGGACGGCTGAAGAAATAATCACCTTTCATGACGGCTGATTCGTCTAGTGGGGAAATCGCTTTTTGTGAGGTTTCTTTTTTAATGCTCAATGCTTTCAAGCGGTGATTAGGGTTAGAGGTTAAGAAACCTATGCTAACATATCCTATTCCTGTTGGGTCAGCTTGAACGGCTTCCATAATTTGGGCATTTCCGTTCATTTGTTTTGCAAAGGGCGAAAATTGAATATCTAAAGTTTTTTTAAGGTATTCAAATGTTCCTGAATTGCTTTGTCTTCCATAAATGTTGATGTTGGATGAAAGCTTAGGATTAAGTTCTTGCCAGTTTTTTATCTCACCATTCAATACTTTTTTCAAATGGTCTAAATCTATGGAGTCTATATCAGACTGATTTGAAACCACAAAAGCAAGGACATCATAAGCAAAAACATGTTGAATGATATTTTTTTGAGCGTTTAAGAATCTATTGATTTCATCGGCATTCAGTTCTCTTGAAGAGTTAGCGATGTCAGCGTTTCCGTTGAAGAGTGAAGTTATCCCCAATCCGGAACCTCCTCCGGAAACAGAAATCAATGTTTTGTCATCAAAATCACTGAATGATTCAGCAAGCGCTACTGTTAGATTCACTTCAGTATCAGAACCCTTGATTCTGATGATAGAAGTTTCGGATCCACAGGAAGCAAAGAGGAAAAACATCCCCAAGAATAGACACCAAAACATCCACTTGTTCATATCCCAAAAATAACCGGAGAACTTGATGTTAAGGTTAAGTTATTGTTATGATTTTTGTCAGTTATGACTCTAGTTTCTTGTTTGAAATTGAGAAGACAATTAGGCTTCCCTAGGAAAATACTTCAGAAGAAGATTGTTTATTTTTTAGATTATGAATAAATACTCTAATGTCTTCTTCTGTTATGGGTAGGTATTCTTGTTTTTGTACAATTTTTTGGATTGACTTCGTTTTTATTCCTTTTCAGGCATAGTTTTCCCTCTCAAGTTCTTAAACCCTCTTTGTTTTGCTAACCTTTGCTATGCGACTTTCGGTATCATCTGTTCCTTTTGCACAATTTTGGAATGAGAACTTCGCATATTCTCTCTACACACTCCCAAAGCAACTTCATATTGGTTGGGTATCTCACATAACTCTCAAAACAGGTTGCATCCATCATCGTTAGATGCAGATTCTCCATGTCTTCTTTTTCCCAATTGTCTATCATAGCCCATTGAAAATCCTCTAAATTCAGATGCTTAGCCAAGTAGCTAGGCACGTTGCTCACAAAAGCATTGTCTCTAATACGCTGATTATCTAATAGTAAAACACCTCAGAAAAGTTTCATCGCCCAATCTGTTTGGAAGTGAGACAGGCGTTTCTCATCACTAAGCCCTGTGTAGTGCTTTAAAAACTTCAAGCCGAAATAACCTTTTTTAGGTAGCCAACCGAGATCTCCTTTTGCCGTAGTTTTATCAGAGATGAGAGATTCTAATTTATCCCATGGTATGGTTTGGTGAATGACGCGCGGCTCGGTGGTATTCTTAAAAATATACCATTTTGCACTTCTGTTGGAATCCTCATCAAAAATCGTGTATTACATCTGTTTAATTTTGATTGCTGACTAAATTTAAACATTAAACAAAAAACCCCGAATTTGACGCTTTTTAGCTCTTTTCGGGGTTGATTTTATTAATACTAATTGATTGTCAAGTGTTTATAGGCTTTAAGGAAAGCCTATTTCTAAAAATTGAAAACAGAAGCCATTTTTGTTAATCAATAGGCTTTTGCCGTTGGAGACTGAGTTGCTTCTAGATTCTAGAAATATAGATTAATTTGGATTGAACCCAAAAAAGATGACATAAGCGTTGTTTATTGGAAACTTTAGTGTAGTTATTTCGCAAGTATCAAATCTTTATAAAGTTGAATTTTGGGCTTTGACTCTTTTGTTAGTTTCAACACGTTGCAAAAGTTCATTAAATCGAAATGTGATGATGAGCATTTTTGGACAAATCACAGCTTCTCCATCAAAAGTTTGTAGGCTTCAACCATTGCCTCTATGTCTTTTTTATGAACAATCTCTTCCGGGGTGTGAACATTGTCTTCAGGGGCTCCGATGAAACACCATTCCACAGGATAAGGTGTAGATTGGATTTCTTTTCCATCACTTCCTCCAAAAGCTTCCACTTCTAGTTGATATGAAATTGATGATTGTTTTAAGATATCCAATATTCTTTCTTTGAATGAACGTCTAGGAATTCTTTCATCTCTGAGTGAGACCACAACACCCTCACCGGGCTTCACTCCCTCTGAAACCCAAGTGATGTCAGCGACCAAATACTGCTTTATTCTGTATTGTTTCCATAAAAAACGAACCAAAAAAGGCACTGTTCCACCTCCATGTTCTTCCCAACATGAAAAAACAATAGCACCATTTTCAATAGTTTCACAAAGCTTGAGCATTGTCCAAACGCCTAAACGATTATCCAAGTAACATGATTGAACAAACTCATTCGTTTCTTGAAAATTGCATTTGAACACCAATTCAGTTCCGGTTTCAATCAGTCTTTGATAATCACAAACAACATATTGCATGTCATCATCCACCACCAATTTGGTTTCGATTTTGCCTTTGCTGTCTTCACCAACTAGGGTATATCCGGTTCTCATTTCAATTCCACCAATGGGGACTAGCTTGTTATCATATCGAACGGTGAAGCCGACAGAATCCATATGTGCAAATGCAGCTGTTTTTGGATTTCCAAAAACCAAAACAATGCAATCTAAAAAATCTTCGCCATGATAAATCTGAGGTTTGCAACTCCAAGAAGAGGAGTTTTTTTCGATGTAATCCATCAAAAAATCTTTTACCCCTTTTTCATTTCCTGAGGGGCCATGCAACTGGCAAAGTTTTTCGAGTAAATCCATACTTCCTTTAAGCATATTCGTTTAATATCACTAGTCAATCACTAAATTAGTTTAAATTTGTTTTAAAATACTGACATGTATCGGAAATTAATTTTCGTCTTGACATTTTGGGTTATTCAATGTTGGACTCAAGATTTAACAAAACCCAAATATCTACTCCAAGATTTAGACGTTCAGCTAGAAGCAAATGATGCAATCAATGCGATGTATAACTTCAGTTTTGATTCAGCAACAACCAAATTCAATGAATTGAAAATGAAATTTCCTGAACATCCATTGCCATATTTCTTGTTTGGTTTGATGGAATATTGGAAAATTTTACCAAATGAAGAAAACCAGCAATATGATAAATCCTTTTTGGCTTATATGGATACCGCAATCTCAAAAGCCGAAGTCTTTTATAAAAAAGACAAGAAAGATATAGAGGCGAATTTTTTTCTTGCAGCAGCATATGGCTTTAAGGGTCGCTTGTTATCTGACAGAAAAAAATGGACAAAATCTGCTGTTGCCGGAAAAAACTCCCTCAATCACCTCCAACTCAGCAAAGGTCAAAATGATTTGAGTCCTGAATTCTTGTTCGGAGATGCTTTGTATAATTATTACTCAGTCTGGATACCTGAAAACTATCCTTTTTTGAAACCCGTTATGGCAATGTTCCCAAAAGGTGAAAAAAATCAAGGAATTAATCAATTAAAAGAAGTTGCCTACAATGCTTTTTACACCCGAATTGAAGCACTTTCTTATTTGATGAGGATATATTTTGTAGAAGAAAACGACGCCGCTTCAGCTCTTCCGATAGCCAAACATTTACATGAACAATTTCCCAACAATCCGTTTTTTCATCGTTACTATGCACGGATATGTTATCAAATGGGTGATGCTACTTTAGCTGAGCGTTTATCTCTTGAAATTTTGGAAAAAAGAGAAAAGAAATATCCATTTTATGAAGAAGTGAGCGGACGTTATGCCGCATTCTTTCTTGGATATATTTACAGATTTCGTTTCAATCAATGGGACAAAGCAAAAAAATATCTCTTGCTATCAGTCGAGCTGGCAGAAAAAGTGAATCAAACCAATGTGGGTTTTTATCTTTATTCTTTGCAGTATCTTGCCCAAATGGCAATCAAAGAAAAGAACAATGACTTAGCAAAAGAATATTACCAGAAAATCAAGAAAAACGCTGATAAGGACCACCCCACTTATAAAGAGGCTAAAAAATTCTTAAAAGAGAATTAATATAGCTTTTTTGCCAACCTTTGACTTTTTCTTTAGTTTATTTTCTATGCAAAATTATTTCGTCACCGCCATCGGAACAAATTCAGGGAAAACCATTTTCAGTGCTGTTTTGGTTGAGTTCCTTCAAGCTGACTATTGGAAACCTATTCAATCCGGAACAGAAGACAAAGATTCAGACACCATAAAACAACTCCTCAACAACAATTATTCGTTGATTCACCCTTCACGTTTTGAATTAAAATTACCCGCTTCACCACATCAATCTGCATTGGAAGAAGGTGTTCAGGTGAAACTTTCTGATTTTGAACTACCTTTCACTGAAAATCACTTGGTTATTGAAGGTGCAGGAGGTGTTTTAGTTCCTTTGAACGAGGAAAATGAATTTGTAATTGATATGGCTTCCAAATTTGAAGCTGAATTAATATTGGTTAGTGATTTTTATTTGGGGAGCATAAATCACACACTGTTAACTTTCAATGAGCTTAAAATATGATACTTGAAAATTAAAGGAATTGTGTTCAATGGTGATTTGAATGAACATTCTGAAAGGGTGATTCTTAAAACTACAGGTTTAAAGAAGCTTTTGCATATGCCAAGGGTTGACAAAGTCACACAATTTGAAATCAAACGTTGGGCAATGGAATTGTCGGTTGATTGGCATAATTGATATTTCCTAAATTAATCAGGTAGGTTTCTGAGGAACTTCCATCACTGCGCCACAAGAATTGCATGTTCTGAGTTCTTTTGATTCATAAAACTTGTTCATCACAACAGGAAGTTGTTTCACTATGTCTTTCAAATCAATAAATTCTTCATAAAGCTTGTTTCCACATTGTTCACAAAACCATAAAAATCCATCTTTTTCATCAGTTTTTCTATAACGTTCAATCACCAAACCAATGGTGTTTGCCGGTCTTTGGGGCTTATGGGGAATTCTCGGAGGCAACAAAAATAAATCACCTTCTTTAATAGGTATGTCAACCGCTCTCCCATCTTCAATGATTTGCAGATTGATATCACCTTCAAGTTGATAAAAAAGCTCTTCTCCTTCATTGAAATGAAAGTCTTTTCTTGCATTTGGTCCACCAACCACCATCACAATGAAATCTGCATTTGCTTTGTAAATCTGTTGATTACCAACAGGAGGTTTCAGTAAATGTCTGTTTTCTTCAATCCAATTTTTTAAAGAGAAAGGCCTAGATAAACTCATATCAATCTTGTAAAAAGTTTAAAGATTCAATTTTTATGGTTTCCTTATCTTGACCATTTTCAATGCCCATGAATATTCTTCTAACCAATGTGCCTACAATATTTGGGTTATAGTTCATTTTTTTTTGCTATTTTGACACAAAAGTCAATTTCTTCGTCTAAAATTTCATTATCGGCTAGCATAATAGAAATCAAATCGAATAGTTGGTCAAACTTCTGTTCAGGTTCTGTTGGAAGTTCCATAATGTAATGCTCACGATGACCATTGATGAGTTCTTGGATCAAATTCGTTCCTAATCCCAAGCGATTCCCAATTTTGCAAAGCACATCAACCTCTGCATTGTCTAAAACACCATCCCTGTGTGCAATCGCCACCAACAGCTTGAAATAATCGTGGTTACTTTTGTTTCTTTTCGATGAAAAAAAATCGAACATTTGTGAGTTATAATTTTGCTAAGTTTGAAACCAATTTAAATACTTGTTGTTTCAAATTGGTGAACGAATATAAGAAAGAAAACTAATTTTTCTTTGAAAATTTGGTCTAAACTTTCAATAACCCAAACATTAGATTAATTTGAACAGTTCAAAATAAATGGGCTATAAGAACATCGGGATAATTGGTGCCGGAGTTGCCGGCTTGGCAGCAGCATGCAGATTGGCATCAACAGGAAACAAAGTAACAGTGTTTGAAATGGCTGAAAAACCCGGTGGGAAACTTTCTGAGGCTACTTGGAAGGGCTACCGTTTCGACTTAGGGCCTTCATTATTCACTATGCCTGAGGTTTTTGATGATATTTTCAGATTTGCAGGAAAGAATCCCAGAGATTATTTTGAATACATTCCGCTAGATATCATCACTCATTATTTTTTTGAAGATGGAACTAAATTCTCTTCTTTCCATGACATTGAAAAATGGACTCAAGAACTAGAATCAAAAATCAACGCCGACCCAGTGAAAGTTAAAAAATACCTAAAGAAAACTTCTTTCATTTATGAAACCACCGCTCATATCTTCTTAGAGCGTAGCTTGCACAAATTAGAAACTTATTTAAGATGGAAAACATTCAAATCAATTCTTAATTTGCCTAAAATTGGAATGAGCCAAACAATGGCAAGCCAAAACCGAAAACAACTGAATAACACTTATCTCGAATCATATTTCAACCGCTTTGCCACTTACAATGGTTCTAATCCTTTCAAAGCTCCTGCAACATTGAATTTGATTGCTCATGTAGAACATGGAAAAGGTGCTTTTTATCCTAAAGGAGGAATGTTCAGTATCAGTAAATCGTTGTATCAATTGGCTTTGGATTTAGGTGTCAACTTTGAATTTAACACTAAAGTTGAAAAAATTATTCATGACAAAAGAAAAGTCCACGGATTGAAAACATCTAATCTAGATTACTCTTTTGACATTGTTTTAAGTAACATGGATGTTTTTTTTACTTATCAAAAACTGCTTGACATCAAAGGACCTGACAGAATCTTGAAACAAGAAAAATCATCCTCAGCACTCATTTTTTATTGGGGAATTAAAAAGCAATTTCAAGAGCTTCATCTCCACAATATTTTCTTTTCGGCTAATTATGAAAAAGAGTTTAACAGCATTTTTGAAGAGCATAGCATTTCAGAAGACCCTACCGTTTATGTGAATATCTCATCAAAACTGACCCAAACCGATGCCCCTCAAGGTTGCGAAAATTGGTTTGTGATGATCAATGTTCCCAATCAACAAGGTCAAAATTGGGATGTTTTGCGAGAAAAGAGTAGAAATGCCATAATAAAAAAATTAAACAAGATACTGGGCGAAGATATTGAGAAACTGATTGAAACAGAAGAATATCTTGACCCCATAAGAATTGAATCTAAAACAGGTTCACACTTAGGTTCATTATATGGAAACAGCTCCAACAACGCTATGTCTGCTTTTTTCAGGCATGCAAATTTCAGTTCTTCTTTGAAAGGCTTATATTTTTGTGGTGGTAGTGTCCATCCGGGTGGTGGAATACCATTGGCAGCACTATCAGGAAAAATTGCCGCTGAAATGATTGAAAAATCTTAGTTTTACCCAAATTAACCCACAAGAACTCCAGAAACACTGTCTTTCACAGCTCCGGTGATACTTTTTGAAACATTTTCTTGATTCATCACTCTCAAAAGTCCTAAAAAGGCAAAAATCTTGGCTTCTTTAAATTCAATTTCTAATTTTTCAGGTTTGATATACTCGTTTTCGGATGAGTATGTTGAAATCAACTCAAACAAAAATTGATTAAAAGCTCCTCCTCCTGTCACCATTACTTTCACTTTTTCATTTTTCAAAACATTAGAAATTTGATAAGCTATGTGGTGGCACATGGTGTTCATTTTATCTTCTACTGAAAGAAATGCACCTTTCAATTCAATCAATTCAAATACGTTTTCAACCCATTCTCTCCCCAATGATTTTGGGAATGGCAAAGCATAAAAATCTAGTTGATTCAACTCGTCAAACAAAGTTTGAGAAAATTTCCCGTTTCTGGCATTGATTCCGTCTTTGTCATAAGAAAAGCCCAATTGTTGAGCAAAATGATTCAAGACCATGTTACAAGGCACAACATCAAAACCTAATGTTCTTTCTTTTTGATGAAATGAAATGTTTGCTATTCCGCCCAAATTCAAGAAACATTCAAAATCAGGATATAAAAACTTTTCACCCACCGGCACCAAAGGCGCACCATTTCCGCCTAAACTCACATCCATTTGTCTGAAATTATACACAATCGGCTTACCTAAAATTGCTGAAATTTCACTTCCATCGCCAATTTGAACGCTGAGACCATGTTCTTGAGGTGTGTGAAAAACAGTGTGGCCATGTGATGCCACCAAATCAAATTCTTCAACGCAAGCAAAATCTAATATTTTTTCGGCAATCAACCTCCCGAATTCAATGTTCAGCAATGAAAAATCAAATGCTGACAAGTTATGGGCATTTGAAAGTTTGTTTTTCCAAAAATCATCATAAACAAAAGTTGAGGCTTTCTTGACGGTAGATTTCCATCCTGATGCTGTTTCTTCAAACAAGCACAAAGCCAAATCAAGTCCATCTAATGATGTTCCTGACATGCAACCTATCACTTGGTGCATTTTTTTCAAGCTGCTTTCAAATCTTTTAAACCAATCATCTTTTGGTTTTCTTCATCCCAAAGTTTTAGTTTCAAACATGCAACAATATCTTTAGGATGTAAACTGGTTTTTACTACGTTTTTAAACTCATCCACCTTCTCAAAGGCTTCCGGCAAACGATAGAAAGGTACATGAGCATTCAAATGATGGATGTGGTGATAACCAATGTTTCCTGTTATCCAGTTCCAAAATCTGTTTAACTTCATGAAACTTGTTGATTCCATTGCCGCATCAGCATGTTTCCATTCATTGTTGTTGGTTTTAAATTTGACACCCGGAAAATTATGCTGTGCATAAAACAAATAAGCACCCAAAGCCATGCTTAGAAAAAACGGTATCAAAATGGTGAAAAACAAAATATCATATCTTCCAAAATATGAAAGAACAGCAAGCAATGAAATATGAAACACAAATGCAAAACCTGCATCAAGATGTTTTTTGGGGTTGTTCCAAAAAGGATTCAAGACCATTCCGAACATGAACATTGAAAAATAGCCAAACAAAATCGTTAAAGGATGTCTTGCCACCAAATAAGAAATTCTTTCTTTTCTGCTTGACGCAAGGAATCTCTTTTTGGTCATTATCGGATAAGAACCAATGCTTGCGCCATAGAGCTTTGAATTGTGTTTGTGATGATAATCATGAGAAAGCTTCCAAATGCTTGCCGGTGTCAAAATTAACATGCCGAAAATATTCATTAACCATTTGGCAATAATGGATTTTTTCAAGATTGAGCCATGCATATAATCATGATAAATTATGAACATTCTCACTGT
>JBDNDT010000229.1:0-5040 GCA_046718985.1 Cytophagales bacterium | reverse complement strand
GTCGCTTTCCGCACCGCTTGTCGGAGGACTGCTTGCGGCAACGGCGTTTACGCTCTTCACGATTCCTGCGGTTTTTACTTACCTCGAAGTCTCGACATAATCGTCTATACGCGTTCAAATTAGGAACGCGATAAAAAAGGGCGGGCTTTTTAGCACTGCACTTGATACGAAGAACCGCACTTCAATTATACACAAAATTGTCAATAGAAGTACGTCACCCCGCCTGACGCAAAACCCGTGTTACCAGCAGTTTTTCTCTTCATTCGTGTCAGTAGTAACTTTTTTTAAATGTTGTCAACTGTTGAAACAAGTTGTCAAGTTTGTCGCTGCGAACGTAATTATTTTGCTTCTTTTTAATTTCTTCTTCTGTTGTTTCTAAACGGTCTTCACTGTCAGGATGTGTGCTTAAATATGCAGGAATACTCTTACCGCTTTTTTCTCCTAATTTCTCCATTCGTTTGAATAGTTCTGTCATTCCGTTAATGTCTATGCGATTTTGCACTAACAACTCAAGACCGCCTTTGTCAGCTTCTGTTTCAAATTCCCTTGAGTTTTTTAAGGTCAAAAGTTTGTTTGAATTACTTATAAATTTATCGGAGTTGTCGCCACCGGTTAATACTGCGGTTAGAAGTTCTCTTGATAGCGAATGTGCAAGAGTTTTCATTCCGTGTCTGTTTTTGATATGTATGTATTCGTGTCCGAGAAGTGCGGCTAACTCAGGATAAGATTTTACTTCTTTGAGAACTTGGTCAAAAACAAAAATTGAATTGTCGGGTAATGCAAAAGCATTAAATTCGCTTGCCTTTACTACATAAACTTTTGTCTTGGCGTCGTAACCCAATGCAGAATAAAATTGTGATAGTAGTTCTGTTTTTTCTTCGTCAATTGGCGCTGACCTTAAAATTTCTCGCCTTAATTCTCTGCCAACTTCTTTGTCGACCGAAATTGGAATTTGCTCTACAATATAGTTGGAAATTGCAGGAATACCGTTAATATAGAAATTTATTGAACCCCAAATTAGCAAAAAGACAATAAAGAAAAAGGTCATAACAAAAAGGAAACAACCCCTAAAAAACTTACTTATCGTACCTACTTTTTTTTTAACAACGTAGGTCTTAACTATTTTATCGTAAAGATTTTGTCTGTTGTCGTCCCAAAGCAACCAAACAACAGGAATGAAAGCAAAACTGAAAACAGATTTGAGAGCTTCTCTTATTGCTCCTATTTTTGCATTGCTTTGAATTTCTCCATTTTCAGCGGAAATAACTTGCAAACCCATTATTTTGTGTCCAAGATTACCGCCCCATATTGGATAAAATATTGCTCCAAGAATCGCTGATAAAATTGCATTTCCAACAATAGAATAAAAACTATAAGGTTTGGTTTTGCTAACATCATTACCAAATAGCAACAAAATTGGAACAGTAATTATTATAGATTCTAGAATAGTAGCAAATAATCTCTCTCGTCTGCGAGCCAAATCGTAGCCAAAATATTTATTGTTAGAAATTGTTGGTGTCGGGGTAGGTAGTGGCGGTGGGACTTTCTGCGAAGTGTTTTTTGTTTCAGCGCTAGGAAGTGGTGGAGGTGTCGCCCGAAAAACATCTTTTAAAAGCGGAATGTGTTCAGCTTTTGTCCAGTTGTCAAGACCTTCAGTCCAAACGAGTGTGTCCCGTTGAATGTTTTTTGCTTTAAGGTCATCAATCGTAAACGGTCCTGCCTGTTGTCCATTTACAGCTATGTAAAATTGTTGGCTCATTGGCGTTTTTATTTATGTCAAATTTATGTTTTTAATATGTCGCTCCAAAATTGCTGGTAATGTTTTGCGGCTTGGCGTAGTGGCGAATTTTTAGCACAAAAGTTCAATCGAAGAACTGCACTTGAACCTACCACAAAACTGTCAACCGAAGCACTGCACCCGCCATTACGCCAAACCGCTTTTATGGGATGCCCTTCTGTTTTTCGTGTTGATTGTTTGTTAGTTATGTGTTGGAACAGACACACGCTGCCGCCAAGTGTTGTTTTGTGTGCCGGCTTCTGCGACTTGGCAATGGGTGTGGCTGTGGAGCGTTGGCATTTGTCTATTCTGGTTCGTTTACAAAACTTTCTTCATAATCTCTTCTGCTCAAAACAGTGTCGTATAAACCAACGTCTTGTCCTTCGTGCTTGTTGACTCCGATATATTCTAAACTTGCGTCTTCGTAGCGTTTAAACTTGTAGACGGCATCATTCATTAAAGCAGAGTTGAACACGCCAAGGCTTACCAACAACTCAAAATCTTTTTGACTAATCCCTGTTACCTTTTTGAATAGTCCCGGTTCTAACTGCGTAATTACATCTTTCAAACTTCTTTCTCGATAGTCTGTTAAGTACATAAACACAGGCACACGCGTAGCAAACTTGATGAGCTTTTCTTGGATTTGCTTTCTCAGGCTCTTATACTCCTTTTCTTCGTCCGAAAGTTCCTTTTTCTCTTTCTTGGTCATTTCACGGTTGTTGGCTTCTTTCTTTGCTTTTTTAACGGCTTCCGATTTATTAATAATGGTTTCAATGTCCTGATTCAAATTTCTAAAACCTTCAATGTTCATCAAAGCTTTCATTGCTTCTTCGTTTGCCATCAGTCGGGCAAGCGTGTTGTTGTCCACATTTACGAGCAAAGCACTTTCCCAGCGTCTTGCTAATAGGGTGGCGGTAGTGCCACTCATTGCCATATCTAAAATCCCTGCGGCATCCACTTGTTTCATTGAACTGCCGTCATAAGCCAAGACAGGTAGGAAGTTGATAAACTCTTCTACGTTTTTCTCGGGATTTGATTCATTTACATTCAGACGGCAAGCATAATCTGCAATTTGACGCAATGCACGGTTGGGAGCAAAGTCAAACACATAACATTCTTCTTTCAGAATTTCTTCTTTGTTGGGCGATTTGCTGTCGGGGTTTTTGATGACCCAAGGCGTTTGTACTCGGAAAGCGGCTTGAAAATAGGTTTCAGGGCTGGAAGAATTACGCAACATAAAAATCCCTGTCCACGGTTTTACCGACACGCCTGTGGTGAGTTTACCACAAGAAAGCGTTATCGTTTTTGATTCCAACGGATTGTCGGTCATGGCATCTAAAACGGGTGGTAAGGCTTGAACGCCAATACCCGCTTGCGTTCCTGCTGCAACGATAACTTTGTAATCGTGGTAGAATTTGTTTTGCCGTTGTTTGAGCAAATTTGCCATGGCATGGCAAGAGGCTACGGTTGGTAAAAACCAAAAGGTATGATTCAATACATTGAGCAAGGGAGCGTGTGAAAAGGGCATCGGTGGTTTTTTTGCTCCCATTTTTAAGTTGTCAACGGTGGTTTCGCTAAACGAACCCCGAATCAGGTCCAACCATTTTTGTACTTCATCTTCATATTTGAAACGGGCTTTTGAGCCTTCGCCTTCCGCTGAAAAAAACACATTCAAATCAAAGCCGTCAAATTCTCCCAATTCGGCTATCTGACTGATGGAATCGGGCAATTGGTAGGTCATCATTACCATTCGGGGCAATGAAGCATAAGGATTAATTCCTTTGGAATTATCCCATTCGGCTTTGGCTCGCTGTTCGTCTGAATATGTCCAGTTGAAAATTTGTTCTTCGATAAACTCACCTGAAGCAATCGCTCGGAAAGGGGTACCTGATAAATACAAATAATGGTTCGTAGTAATGGGCATGGATTCTTCATCAAAGTAGTCGAGTCCTTCCCCTTCGCCAAACTCCAATTCTTTTTTACCTTCGGCTTCAAACAGTTCTTTGGCTCTTTCTCTCCATGCTCCATAGTGATACTCGTCAAAAATTACACAATCCCAATGGGTGGTGTGTACCCATTCGTTTTTGGCTTTGATGCCGCCCACTTCGTTCTTGCCCAAATAATCTTGAAACGAACCAAAGCAAATTATAGGGTTTTCTTCTCGCAAAGCTCGCAAAGGGTTTTCTTCACGCAAAGGGTGCAAAGGCTCAGCGTTCTCTGCGTCTTCTTGGCGTTCTTTGCGTGAAATTTCATCTGCGTGTTTAGAAATGAATTGCCAACCTTTAAAATCAACGTGAGAAAGTAAATCTTCTTTCCAAGCATCTTCAACGGCTGGTTTGAAGGTAAGCACCAACACTTTTTTCCATTCCATTTTTTTAGCCAATTGATAGCAGGCAAAGGTTTTCCCAAAACGCATTTTGGCGTTCCAAAGAAAATGGGGCGTTTTGTCGGGATTTTCTTTTTTGAAACTCTTGAAATAGGCAATGGTCTTTTCAACGGCTGCTTCCTGCTCGGGTCGCATACCGAACGAAAGCACTCGGTTTTCTTCTGTTCGCTCACCTGTCTTTATTTCCCAAATGGCTTTGCGTAAATCATTTATAGTGCATTTGAACCATTCGCCTTCGGGATTGGCAAAACCTTGCTTGCGTAAATGGCGATGAATATCGTGGTCGGTAAAAGAACTGCCGTCACGCCTCATTGCCGATTCTTCTAATACGATTTTGTATGGAATGGCGGCAGTGCCTAACTGTTCTTTGATACGTGTTTGTGCATCACGGTCAGTATAGCCGATTTTGAGCAAACCTTTGTGCGAAGCCACGCCCACCAACTCATATGCATAAATGGTAGGATTGGTGGACGGACGGGGCGGAAAAAATTTATTTGTCTGAATCACGGATTATGCAGATTTATGGATTTTGCTGATTTAGGGTAATTACCAATCGCTTAAATTCAAGACTCTTTGCTCCAAAATTGATAAGCAAACCTACCTCCAGACGATAGGCTTTCAAGTAATTTAAGGCTTGAGCCAAATGTACATCTTCAAGTTTAGTTAAGGCTTTTAACTCCACCAGCACTTTGCCTTCTACTACAAAGTCTGCTCTTCGAGTACCAATAGGCTCCGGCAATTCTTTATAAAATATCTCTTGTTCAATCTCTCTGGCAAAATCTAAACCTGCTTGCTTCATCTCCCAAGCCAAAGCCCTTTGGTAAATTACTTCCTGAAAACCATTTCCCAAAAACTTGTGAACTTCAAATGAAGCACC
>JBDNDT010000228.1:0-5068 GCA_046718985.1 Cytophagales bacterium | reverse complement strand
AAACAAAGCCTTGCACTTGAATGATAACATCAAACACTTTTATCTGTTGCTGACGGAAATTTATTCGAAACAAGGAAAATTCAATGAATCAGTAAAAGTCTATCAACAATTGTTGAAAAAAGTTCCGAAAACAGATGGTTACTTATACAATCTTGCTGAAGCACAGATATATGACAGAAAATATGATGATGCCATTAAAACACTAAACCAAATTGAAAAGCTGTTTGGCAAATCTGATGAGATCTCTAAACAAAAGCAAAGACTATATATGTTTTTGAACAAAACAGATGAAGCCATCAACGAAGCCAAATCATTAGTTGAAGCCAACCCAAATGAACCACAACACAAAACAGCTTTAGCAGAGCTTTTGCTCTCATTGAACAAAAAAAATGAAGCTTTTTTGTTATTGGAAAAAGTGTCTCAAGAGAATCCTGATGATGCCTATGCTCATTTAATGCTCTATGAGTATTACAAAAACACAAATCAACCAGATTTGGCCTATAAAAGTTTGAACAAGGCTTTTGGAAAATCTCTTTCAATTGACAACAAAGTGAGCATTGTGCTCAGCTTGATGAGTGATGCAGAAAAAAGTGAAGAAAAAAGAAAGTTGTTGATTGAGTTGACCCAAAAAATTGTGGATCAACACCCAAATGAAGCAAAATCACATTCTATTTTAGGCGACGTTTTTTTGATTGCCAATGAAAATGAGAAGGCATTATCAAGCTTCAAAAATGCCATAAACCTTGATGCATCGAAAAATAAGATTTGGCAGAAAATCATCACCATGTCTGCTGATATGAAACAAATTGACTCTATGGTGGTCTATTCAGAAAAAGCTATAGAACTTTTTCCGAATGACCCATTGCTTTGGTATTTCAAAGGAACAGGAAAGTTTTTAAACAAAGATTATCGAGAAGCTGCAAAAGCTTTAGAATTCGGAAAGAAGTTATCCTCAAAAGAGGAAAGATTAAATTCTCAGTTTTTGTCACAATTAGGTGATGTTTATCACAACCTGAATGAACACAAAAAATCAGATGAGGCTTTTGGAGAAGTCTTGAAAAGAGACAGCAATAATGCGCATGTTTTGAATAACTACAGCTATTTTCTTTCACTCAGAAAAGAAAATCTTGAAACCGCAGAAAGATTAAGTCTGAAACTTATCCATTTGTATCCGAACAACCCAACATATTTAGACACTTATGCTTGGGTGCTTTATTCTATGAAAAAATACAAAAAAGCAAAAGAGGCACTCTCAAATGTTATAGATTTGACCAACAATGCAATCATTTTAGAGCATTACGGAGATATACTATTTAAATTAGGAGAACAAGAAAAAGCAGTAGAGTTCTGGAAAAAAGCCTTAGAAGGTGAAGGCGAGTATTCAGAGTTTTTGCAAAAAAAGATTGAGGAAAAAAAGATATATGAGTAGGTTTCCTATTTTGATTTTAAGCTTTTTTTTGATTTGGACATTTTCATGCAAAAGGACTAAAATATCAACAAGTTCAAGCACAGAAATTAAAACACCGATTGACAGCACGGTGAGAAAAATTCCTGTGGAAGTTAATGAGTTGGAATTCAACTCTTTTCATGGTAAAGGCAAACTAAGTTATCAAGACGGTTCAAACAGTGTTAATGCACATTTCAATCTCAGAATAAGAAAAGACAGTGTTATTTGGGTTTCAGTAAGCCAGTTTGGCATTGAAGGAGCAAGATTTCTCATCACCAAAGATTCCATTTTTGGAATCAATAGACTGAACAAAGAGTTTTATAGATATAGCATCAGTTACTTCAAAGAACAATTTGATGTTGATATAGATTTCAAAACATTTCAAAACATTTTAGTTGGAAACATCCCTTTAAATGTAACTGATTTAGACACATTAATTGAGGTTAAAGACCACTTAGTGCTCAAACAAAAACAAAAAACTTCAATTTCTGAGACTTTGATTGACAAAAAGAACAAAAGAATGGAGAAATTCACTGTTGTGCAATCTCCTATCAGCAACACACTCAACACCATTTATACTGATTTCCAACCCCTTGAAAAAATAATGTTTGCTTATAAAAACAGCGTATCTTTGAAATATCTCAGTGATAAAGGTGTGGTTTATAATTCGGTTTATATCGAATTCAACAAAGTTGATCTGAATGATAAAGAACTGAAATTTCCTTTCAATGTACCCAATAGGTTCAACAAATAGACATTTTTTAATCTTTTTATTTCTTTCCATCAGTTTTGTTTCTGTCAGTCAAAAAAGAACCGAACTTGAAAGCAAAAAGAAAAATACAATTGCCATAATTGAAGAAACCAGAAAAATTATTGAAGAAACAAAAGTGAAAAAGAAAACCACCATTGGACAACTCAATGCCATAAACAAACAAATCTTAGCAAAAAAAGCCTTAATCGAAGCACAAGAACAAGAGCTTTTGCTATTGGAAGAAGAAATAAATGAGTTGAGTTATGTCATTTCTTCTTTGGAAAATGATTTGGAGGATTTGAAAAAAGAATATGCAGCAATGATTTATGCATCAGCCAAATCCACCGGAAAACTTGACAAAACCTTATATCTGCTCGCATCTGAATCTTTCACTCAATTGAGCATGAGGTTGAAATATTTGCAGTTTTATTCTGATTCTCGCAAAGACCAAATCAAACAAATTGACCTCACCAAAAGCCATCTTTTTGACCAAAAACAAACAATTGAAGGAAAAAAACTGAAAAAAGAGTTGTTGTTAAACGAACTCCTTGAAGAGAAAAAACAATTGGATGAGCTCAAAAACGAACAAAATAGCATTGCGAAAGAACTCAATGCTCAAGAAAAATCGCTAAAAGCAAAACTTGAAGAACACAAAAAATCCATCAAAAAACTTGATATGCTGATTGCTGACATCGTAAAAAAAGAAATTGAAGAATCGCGAAGAAAAGCCTTAGAACAGAAAAAGAAAGAACAGGTTGCCAAAAATGTGGTTTCATTGACTCCGGAAACAAAAATCATTGCAGATAATTTTGAAGCGAACAAAAAGAAATTGATGTGGCCTGTTCGTTATGGATTTGTTTCACAACCATTTGGAATTGCACCACATCCGGTGTTGAAACATGTGACGATAGACAACCTTGGAGTTGATATCCAAACCAACAAAAACGAAAAAATCAGGGCTGTTTTCAAGGGTAAAGTCACAGCTGTTGCCACTGTTCCCGGAATGAACCAAGTGGTGATGGTTCAACATGGTGATTATTTCACGGTTTATGCCAAGTTGAAAACCAGTGTTGTGAAAATAGGAGATTTTGTGGAGGCAGGGGACAATTTAGGGGAAGTTTATACCGATTCAGATGATGTTTCGGTGTTGCAATTTCAGATTTGGAAAAATAATGACAGACTCAATCCCGAAGACTGGCTAATTCCTAAAAAGTGAGTGCCTTCGAGAGGAATCGAACCTCTACCATCAGAACCGGAATCTGAAATTCTATCCATTAAACTACGAAGGCAGTGTGCAAAGTTAAGAATTTATTGCTCTAAAAATTTCTAACCTGTTTTCGTAATTTTTTGTTTGTTCCAAATTGCTGGATAATGAATCTTTTGAAAGCGCCGATTTATTTCGGCACTTTCAAAAGATAAAATGTTAGCAATCACCAATTCATTCTCCAATATTTTCTCAAATCAAGCGTGTTAGGATAGTCAGGATTGATGATTTCCATTGGTGTATCAAACTTTGTATAGGGTTTGCTGTCTGCCACAAAGCGAGTCACATTTGGTTGCATATAAATTGGTGCTTGTCTTGGCATTTCGGGAGTGTGTCCGAAATTCCAGAATCTGCTGATTCTTCTAGATTCTGCCTCATAACTGTTGACAGGGAAAGTATCATAACTTAAACCACCCGGATGGCTCACAAAATAAGTACAGCCACCAATTGATTTTCCGTTCCATGTGTCAATCACATCGAAAACAAGCGGTGAGTCAACTCCAATGGTAGGGTGAAGTGCAGATGGTGGATTCCAAGCTCGGTATTTAACTCCGGCAACCATCTCACCTCGAACATCAGTAGGCTTCAAAGGAACTCTGCAACCATTGCAGGTCATAATAAATCTTTCAGGATTAAAATTGGTCACTTTCACTTGAATTCTCTCCAAAGATGAGTCAACAAATCTTGCAGTTCCCACATTTGACATTTCTTCACCTAACACATGCCAAGGTTCAATTGCAAATCTGATTTCAATTTCCACTCCATTCGACAATAGTCTTCGACCATAAACCGGGAATCTGAATTCAAAGAAAGCATCAAACCAAGAAATGTTGAAGTTGTAACCCTCTTCTTTAAGGTCATTCACAATGTCGAGCATGTCCATGTAGCAATAATGCGGAAGCAGAAACTTATCGTGCAACTCAGTATCCCATCTCACTAGTCTTTTTTTCAAAGGTTTTTTCCAGAATTTTGCTATCAATGCCCTCACCAAAAGTTGTTGCACAAGATTCATATGCTTATGTGGTGGCATGTCAAAACCTCTAAACTCTAATATTCCCAACCTTCCTGAACTGGTGTCAGGTGAATATAATTTATCAATGCAGAATTCTGAACGGTGTGTGTTTCCTGTGAGGTCAGTGAGCAAATGCCTAAATACTCTGTCAACCAACCAAAAAGGAATGAACCCTCCCGGATCTGGAATTTGGTCAAAGGCAATTTCCATTTCATAGAGCTTGTCCATTCTGGCTTCATCTATCCTGGGAGCTTGACTGGTCGGACCTATAAATGAACCTGAAAAGACATAAGAAAGCGAAGGGTGATGTTGCCAATAAGTGATTAAGCTTCTGAGCAAATCAGGTCTTCTGAGCAATGGACTGTCAGAAGGGGTCACTCCACCAATTGTGATATGATTTCCACCACTTGTGCCGGTGTGGCGACCATCAACCATAAATTTTTCAGTGCCTAATCTCGAATAAAAAGCCTCTTCGTATAATGCAGTGATGTTACCCACCAGTTCTGTCCAAGATTTTGCCGGATGAATATTCACTTCAATCACGCCCGGATCGGGAGAAACCACAATTTTCTCTAATCTATAATCTTTCGGTGG
>JBDNDT010000227.1:0-5071 GCA_046718985.1 Cytophagales bacterium | reverse complement strand
TTAAAAACATTTATATTCCAAACACATTCACTCCTAACAATGATGGAAACAATGATTTGTTATTCGTCAGAGGTTTGAATATTATTGATTTGTTGTTTAAAGTTTATAATAATTGGGGTGAAGAAGTTTTTAGTACGACAGATATAAATCAAGGTTGGGATGGTACTTTTAAAGGAAGAGAACTAAAAAGCCAAACATTGGTTTTCACCTGCGAAGCTACTTTTTATGATGGAACTAAAGTATTCAAAGAAGGGAATGTTACGTTGTTAAGATAAGATCAATTTACTTGAATGAACAATCATGAAAGGATGATTCCAATATTGATGAATATCATTTCCGAAACTTAAGCCAACTCAGTATTTAACCCACATTCAACTTTTTTCATCCCAAACCATCTACCCTGCCTTGCATCAAACTCAAGATCAAATTTCCTAGTGCAGGGGTCACATCCTATGCTGATATATCCTTTTTCTTCTAAGGGATGTTTAGGTAAATTGAACTCTTTCTGATATTCGAAAATCATTTTTGCATTCCAATCCAACATGGGATGAAAACGAACACATCCACTAGCTGTTTGTTGCTCAAGTTTAAAATTCATCCTCACAGAACTCTGATCTGCACGTACACCATTCACCCAAATATCATGGTTGGCTAAAATCGGTTCCATAGGTTGAACTTTGTTGATATGGCAACAATAATCAGGATCGCTTGTGAAATGAAATTGACCATTAAGATCTTTTTGTTCTGACTTTGGAATATCAGAGCCTACGCTAATCACTTTCAAACCAAACTCTTCTGCTACCCTATCTCTAAACTCCAAAGTTTCAGCAAAATGAAAGCCTGTGTTGATGAAATATACAGGAATATCTTTATCAATTCTGCTCAAAATATGAAGCAAAACAAGACTATGTGATTGGAAAGAACAGGTAGTAAAAATTCTCTTTCCTTCTAATTTATATTCTTCGATTTTTTGTTTTGTTTCTTCAAAATTCATGTCAAGAGAAATGGGCTATTGTTTTTTCGTGTTGAACAAGTTCATTTTGGATGTAATTGATGGTTTCATCCGGTTCTAGATTATTCAAATCAAGGTCAAGACCTTGACTTTTGAAGTAAGCCCAAAAGAAACCCAACAAACATGCAAATGGCAATCGATTTAAGTTTTTATTATCAAACTCAGGAAAATTTTCAAAGACAAAATCCAAAAAGTCTGATTTGCAGTTTGGCAAACCTGCGAAATAATCATCTAAGTTGATTTTTTTTAGGAACTCATTCATATTAGTCAAGAAAGTTCAATTTTTTCGAAATTCACGTCAACCTCGAATGTTAGAACACCATCTTTTTCTTTAAAATTCAATTTAGTTTGATTCAAACAGACTTTTTTCAAAGAATAGAGATTTACGCCATGAACATGCACTAAAAAGTTTTTTATTTCAGATTTGAAATCACCTTGAACTTTATGTATGATAACAAATGTGTCTTTTTTATGATAGGTCTCAAAGATATGTAGATTGAAAGCTCCTTGTTTATATCCCCAACCCTCACCTTCGTCATCATAGTAAGTACTTATCACAGTTTCTTCAGCCCCCAAATAATAATGTAATTCTACTGTAGTGATTTTTTTCTCGCCAACAAATTGTTGAACCGGATACATTGGCAGAACAGCACCTGATTTGATGAAAATCGGGGATGAATCTAATGGAGCATCAGCCCAAACTTCCATTCCACCGACGTATTGTTGGTCGCTCCAAAAGTTATACCAATTTCCCTTTGGAAGATATAACCAACGACCTATTGCATATTGAGTGGTGACAGGACAAAATAATATGTTATCACCCACCACAAATTCATCTTGTCTATGATAGGTATCATAATCAAATTGATCATAAAAAATGATAGGTTTTATAACTGGTGTTCCTTTTTGAGTATATTTCCAAAATGCAGTGTAAAGATAAGGTATCAACCTATACCTCAATTCAATGAATTTTTTAACAATTTTTTCATATTCTTCACCAAAAACCCATGGTTCTTTTTCCCCATTGTCTCCTGAGGAATGTCCTCTGAAAAACAAGTGAAAAACAGCGAGTTGCACCCATCTTGTGAATAATTCTCCATCAGGTTCACCAATGAAGCCCCCAACATCACTACCACAAAAAGACACTCCCGAAACAGAAAGCCTTTGACATTGAACAGATGCAATCCAAAGATGTTCCCACGAGGCTATATTATCACCGGTCCACACACAGGCATATTTTTGAAAACCGGCAAAACTAGATCTTGTGATTAAAAAAGGACGTTTTTCAGGATGATACTTTTGTAGAGCCATTTTAGTTGCTCTTGCCATTTGCATTCCATAAATGTTGTGGGCTTTCCTATGACTGCAAGGATTTCCGTCATAATCATGTCTAACGTCAAGCGGGAACGTACCCAAACCAAAAACCGCAGGTTCGTTCATGTCATTCCAAATACCATGAACTCCTTTATCTAACAGCGGTTCAAAAAGTGTTGTCCACCACTCTCTCACATTTGGGTTTGTGAAATCAGGAAAATGACATGCTCCCGGCCAAACATCACCGGTCATCAAGTCACCGTCTGTTCTTTTGCAAAATACATTCTTTTCTATTCCTTCTTTCCAAACCCAGTAGTTTGGGTCAACTTTTATTCCCGGATCAATAATGGTTACTGTTTTGAAACCTTTTTTTTCAAGGTCTTGAATTAATTTTGCCGGATTAGGGAAATGTTCAGGATGCCATGTGAAACACCTAAACCCATCCATATAATCAATGTCAAGATAAATGGCATCACATGGAATCTCTCTTTTTCTAAACTCATTAGCTATGTCTCTAACCTTTTGTTCAGGATAATAACTCCATTTGCATTGTTGATAACCAAAAGTCCATTTTGGAAACATATCAGGCAATCCTGTCAATTGAGTGTATTTTTCGACGGTTTCTATCAAATTTGGACCATAAATAAAATAATAATCCATTGTTCCACCTTCTGCCCAGAAAGAGGTGATGGTTTCGTCTTCAAATCCAAAGTCGAAGTAAGTCCTGAAAGTATTATCGAAAAAAACACCATAACCTAAGTTTTCTTTCAAACCCATGTAGAAGGGTATGCTTCTATAAATTGGATCGTGATCTCTTTCAAATCCATAAGTATCAGTGTTCCAATTGGTAATTCTTTTTCCTCTGAGATTCATATCTGTGGGTTTATCGCCCATTCCCAAAAACCTCTCATCACCAATTATTTTTTTGCTACAATAAACATAATATCCTCCATAATCCGGATGCTCTTCCCAATGAAAACCTTTTTCGTCTTCAGAGATGACTTCCCCAAAACTGTTCTTAATGGTTATCCTAAAGTCAGCAATGTTTACTAAAACTTCAATTTTAGTGCTTTTAAACACATAATATTCATCTGTTTTTGAAGAAATGATGCTTGACTCTTTTTCTAATAACTCTCCCCCAAGTCTTGAATAAGAGGTCTCTAAAGTAAAAAACTTTTCTATCGAATATCTGAACCTGACAACTGAATCAGAAAGAAATTCCAAAGCCAGCAAAACGTTGCTTGACTCAACCCAAAAAAGGGAATCGTTTTTTTGAGTAACTTTTTCAACCGGTTTAGGATATTGTTTCCCCACCTTTTGATTATCAATCACATTCATACCCTTTTGGTTAACATTTCGGAAAAACTAGGAGCATGGTTATTGTTTTCTCCACTAAACTACACAAAACAATAAAATTTTATGCAAAAGTGTTTATTTATTTTTCCACAATACACTATATTTACAACGTTTGTTAAGAATCCTTTTAATATGGATTCTTCACTTTTGAAGCTTTTTAGATTTTTATTTTATAATTTCATGTTCTCACTATGAAAGTTTTGACACTTGGTTGGGAGTTTCCTCCTATAATTAATGGTGGTTTAGGTGTTGCGTGTTATGGTTTAACTAAATCTTTATCTAAGCTTGCTGAAATCAATTTGATTCTTCCCAAGACAGATGCAAATACTTTCTTAGAAAATGTTAACCTCATAGGTCTAAATCAACTTGATGTAAATCAACTCAAAAAAACAGGTGAAGATTTCAGCTATGAAAGTTTTACTGCAAAAATCAAAAACGTAGATATCGACTTTTCACCCTATACAGACAATCTCGAAGACATCGATTCAGAAATCAGGGTCAAAACCAATAAGCCCGTAGAATATTTAGACGATATTTCAGCTTTCGAGATTGATGACTTATATGGATGGGATATCATGGATAAAATCAGAAAATATGCCAGATTGTCTGTTAGGCTTGCTTCTGAAATGGACTTCGATGTGATTCATGCTCATGATTGGATGACATTTATTGCAGGATGTGAACTGAAATCAGTTTACAACAAACCTTTGATTCTTCATGTGCATGCTCTTGAAACCGACAGAACAACAACCGATAATCGCGGAGAAGTTTATCATATCGAAAAGGCTTCTATGGAATATGCTGACAAGGTAATTGCTGTCAGCAATTACACTAAAAGTCAAATCGTTTCTTATTACGGATTATCACCACAAAAAATTTCTGTAGTTCACAACGGAATAGAGTATGTGAATAAATATCATACCCCAAAGCCTTTCAAAGAAAAAATAGTGTTATTTTTAGGAAGGTTAACAGGTCAAAAAGGTCCGGGATATTTTGTGGAAGTGGCCCATAGGGTGATTCAACAAAATCCGGATGTTAGATTTGTGATGGCAGGAACCGGCGATCGATTGAAAAACTTAATAGAAACAGGAGCTTACAAAGAGTTAGGCACAAAATTCCACTTCACCGGTTTCTTAAACCGTGAAAAAGTCCATCAATTACTCTCTATGGCTGATGTTTATGTGATGCCTTCTGTTTCAGAACCTTTTGGACTTTCAGCTTTGGAAGCTGCTCAATTTGGCGTGCCATGTGTGTTATCTTACCAATCTGGAGTCTCAGAAGTGCTTAGCGGTGCTTTGAAAGCTGACTTTTGGGATGTGGGCTTGATGGCTAAACACATTAACACTTTGTTGGAAAATGAATTGGTTAGAGAGCAAGTTGTTTCACAGT